>CAKZZK010000031.1 GCA_937885235.1 uncultured Treponema sp. | reverse complement strand
GGCGATGTGCACGAATGTCCACGGCGATGTGCACGAATGTCCACGGCGATGTGCACGGATATCCACGGCGATGTGCATAAATATCCACGGCAATGCGCATAAATGTCCACGGGCTATATGCACGAATGTCCACGGACATAAAAAATCCCCTGCATACTTTCGTATACAGGGGATATCGTGATGAAATACGTCCCTTAGATTCTCAATCCTACGCCAAAACAGTGAATGCCGTTTCTGTCATGCAGCTCTGCGCTTCCTTGTCGCGCACGGAAACAATCTGCGGTACCGTGCTGTTCCCCTGCCGGATGACGGGAGTAAGCGTGGCTACCAGCTCTTTTGCCCTTGCGTTCGTTGAAAACGTAATGCCTATGCTATGCCGCTCGCTGCCACCGTCCCTGTGAAGGGGGTTCGGGTAAAGGGCGATTGGCAGGCAGCCAGACTTGTAATCAATTTCCTATGCGGAAAGAGTGTTGATGTTCATTTTTTTCCTCCAATGAATATCGTTGTTGTTGATAAACCCACGATAGCAGAAAACAATGACAGCAGTTTGTACCACTTTCTTTACAAAAGCTTTTAGCGCTTTCCTCCCATTCACTCATACACTATAGAACAAAAGCACGCTATTAATTATACTGGATAGATAAAATGGGCAGCTTCAAAGACGCAAAGTCCTTGAAGCTGCCCGTAAACCATTTCTTCGAGGTATATAAAATGGCAAAGAAAAGTGACAATGCGGTGAAGGGGGCTGCACGGGCTCCACATCGTTCTCTGTTTTATGCGATGGGTTACACCGACGAGGAGCTTGAGCGCCCTCTGGTCGGTATTTGCTGTGCAAAGAACGAGATTATTCCCGGCCACATTGAGTTAGACCGCATTGCCGAAGCTGTAAAGGCGGGCGTTCGCATGGCGGGAGGCACGCCCATAGAGTTCCCTGCAATCGGCGTATGCGACGGCATTGCCATGGGGCATGAAGGTATGAAGTATTCGCTCGTCACGCGCGAACTCATTGCGGACAGCGTGGAGTGCATGGCAAAGGCTCACCAGTTTGATGCCCTTGTTATGATTCCAAACTGCGATAAGATTGTTCCAGGAATGCTTATGGCGGCGGCGCGGCTTGACCTGCCCACTGTGTTCTGCTCCGGCGGTCCCATGATGCCGGGGCATCTTCCCGGCCATGAGGAGGGCAACCCCTACGCAGACAAGAACCTTTCCCTCACCGATATGTTTGAAGCGGTAGGCGGTCTTGCTGTGGGCAAGATAAACGAATCGCAGCTTAAAGAGCTTGAACACAGTGCCTGTCCCGGTTGCGGTGCCTGCTCTGGCATGTTCACCGCAAATTCTATGAACTGCCTCACCGAGGTGCTCGGTCTTGGACTTCCCGGCAACGGTACCATTCCCGCGACGACGGGGGCGAGGATTTCGCTTGCCAAACATGCCGGTATGCAGGTGATGGAAATGTACAGGCGGGGCATCACCGCTCGTGCAATGATGACTGCGGACAGTTTCCGCAACGCGCTTGCGGCGGATATGGCTCTGGGCTGCTCGTCAAACACCATGCTGCATGTGCCTGCCATCGCGCACGAGGCGGGGCTTTCGATTGACCTGCATGAAGTGAACGAGATTTCAAACCGCACCCCCAACCTTTGCCACCTTGCTCCCGCAGGCCACACCTTTATGTGCGAGCTTAACGATGCCGGCGGCGTGCAGGCGGTGCTTGCCGAGCTTGCAAAGAAAAACCTGATCAATACGGGGTTGATTACTGCGACAGGCAAGACCATAGCAGAGAATATACAGGGTGTGGTGAACCGCAAGCCTGACATCCTGCGGCCCATAGAAAATCCCTTCTCTGACAATGGCGGCATCGCTATCCTCTTTGGCAACCTTGCGCCAAACGGCACGGTGGTCAAGCGCTCCGCCTGTGCTCCAGAGCTGATGAAGCACACGGGACCCGCGCGTGTCTTTGACGATGAGAGCGAGGCTATGGAAGCCGTACAGAACCGCAAGATTAATCCCGGCGATGTGGTGGTCATCCGCTACGAGGGACCGAGAGGCGGTCCCGGTATGCGCGAAATGCTTGCCGTGACGGCAGCCCTCGCAGGGCAGGGGCTCGACAGGCAGGTGGCGCTCATCACTGACGGACGCTTCAGCGGTGCAACGCGCGGCGCGTCCCTCGGCCACTGCTCTCCAGAAGCTGCTGATGGCGGTCCCATCGCGCTCGTGCAGGAAGGTGACAAAATCACGCTCGACATCAACGCCTACAAGATTACGCTTGAAGTGAGCGATGAGGAGCTTGCAAAGCGCAGGGCGGCATGGAAGCCTCATGCCCCCAAAGTGACGACAGGCTATCTGGCGCGCTATGCCAAGCTTGTCTCTTCTGCCGACAAGGGCGCCATTTTGCAGTAAATTCTCAGCAGTTTTTTAAAACCATGGAAATCGCGAAAAATAAAGTTTTTCGCGATTTCCTACAGTCATTCCTGCATTGCACATGACTGAGAAGTGTTGCCACAAGGCGATAATTTCAGTATGTTGGAGAAAGCTTATTTGATCCGAGGTTTTTATGGCGGAAGAGACAAACTGTAATCACAAATGCGATGGCTGCGGCAAGGAAGGCTGCCAGCAGCGGGATATGCACGAAAAGCTCCATGAGGGCTCCAGCGTCAAAAAGGTCATTGCCATCATAAGCGGCAAGGGCGGCGTAGGAAAATCACTGGTGACAAGCCTGCTTGCGGCGGGCATCCACAAGGCTGGCTACAGAACGGCCATCCTCGATGCAGACATAACCGGCCCCTCTATTCCCACCGCGTTCGGTCTGAGCGAAGAAAAGGCGGAAGGCGGCGTAATGACGGGAAAGGACGGCAAGCAGATGGAATACCTCAAGCCCGTTACAAGCGCAGGCGGTGTGCAGATTATGTCAATGAACTTCCTGCTCCAGCACGAAACAGACCCCGTCATCTGGCGCGGACCTGTCATCTCAGGGGCAGTACGTCAGTTCTGGACGGACGTGGTATGGGACAATGTTGACTTTATGTTTGTGGACTGCCCGCCGGGAACAGGAGATGTTCCCCTCACCGTCTTCCAGTCAATTCCGGTAGACGGCATCATCGTGGTTGCCTCCCCGCAGCAGCTGGTGCGCGTCATCGTGGAAAAAGCGGTGAACATGGCGAACATGATGAACATCCCCATTCTGGGACTCATAGAGAACATGAGCTACGTCAAGTGTCCCGACTGCGGCAGGGAAATCAAGGTATTTGGCGAAAGTAATATAGAAGGAATTGCAAAAGATTTCGGGCTCAAAGTGCTTGCCCGCATCCCCATCGAGCAGAAGATGAGCGTCACCGTAGACAATGGAGAGGTGGAAAGCCTTTCGGAAGGTTACGTTGATGACGCAAGCGCTGCCATAGAAGCCCTGCTGACAAAGCAATGATGACGGAAGAAGGAGCCGCACGCACGGCGGAAAGCAATTTCCGTAGCGGCTATAACTGCTCGCAAGCGGTATTCTGCACCTTTGCCCCTGCATTGGGACTGGACAAAAGCACGGCAAAACGCCTTTCGCAGCCTTTTGGCGGCGGTATCTGCCGTATGCGCCATGTCTGCGGCACGGTGAGCGGCATGCTGCTGGCACTCGGACTGCTTGAAGGCAGTGATGATGTAGCGGACAAGGCGGCAAAGGACAGCATCTATCGGCACGGGCAGGAGCTTTCCGCCCAGTTCAAGGAGCAGCACGGTTCCATAGAATGCCGTGAGCTGCTCGGACTGGTTCCCCTAGGCAGTGCGGATGCCCTCCTGCATAAAGCGGCGCTCCCCGCCGCCAGGCCTGCCAATTCCGAAAAAGCAGGGCAATCGGTGGTGGAAGGGAATGCCACCGCTCCCCTTTCAGAGGCACGGAGTGAAGCATATTATAAAAAGCGCCCCTGTCCTGAGCTCTGCGCTTCTGCGGCAGCCATATTTGCCCGCTATCTTGCCGCAAGACAATGATTCCCCTCATCTGTGCCCCCATGGCAACGCTGAGCCACGAGGCGTTCCGCCGCGCAGTGGAACGTTTCGGCGGCTGTGATGAATACGTCACCGAAATGATAAACGCACCCTCACTCGTAAACGGCGGTCCTTTTGAAGCATACTACCTGCTGAACGGTCCTGTGCCGGAAAAGATTGTCTGGCAGCTGACGGGCAGCAAAGCAGAGCCACTTGCAGAAGCCGCACAGATTGTGGCACAGAAGGGCGGCAAGGGAGTAGACATAAACATGGGCTGCTCCGCCCCGCAGATATACAAGACGGGAGCGGGCATCGCATGGATGCTCAAGCCCCTTGCTGAAACGCAGGAAGCAGTGCGCGGGGTTAAGGCGGTCCTCGAGGAGCACGAAAGGCAGACGGGCGTAAAGCTGCGGCTCAGCGTTAAATGCCGCCTCGGGGCGGAAGATTTCACGGAACGCACGTTCTTTGCGTTTAGCGATATGCTTGTGGAGAACGGTGTTGAACAGATTGCCCTGCACCCGCGGAGCATCAAAGAAAAATACCGTTTCCTGCCAAAATATGACTATGTGGAAAAACTCGCCCTGCGCTATGCGGACTGCCATATTCCCGTCATCCTCAACGGCGGCATACAGGATGCCCAGAGTGCAGAGCGCGCGCTCCATGCCGCCCCCCACGCGGCAGGACTGATGATTGCCCGGGCAGCGGCACAAAAGCCTTGGATTTTCGATGAATTAAAGCGGCATTTTGCCGGCGGAAAAGCAGAGCCACGGCGCGTTGACTGCGAGCAGCTGGCGCTTGACTTCATCGCCGATGTGGAAC
>CAKZZK010000030.1 GCA_937885235.1 uncultured Treponema sp. | reverse complement strand
AGCTTGATATTATATAAAAATGCGGCGGCAGTGGTGACGGGTGCCGCCGATAACGGAAAGTATCCCATCAAATTCCGTACTGCGGAAGCGACGGCGACAAAGCCTCCTCAATATGCCACGCAGAATGTGCGTTTAAAAGATTTCTTCCTCCTGCATGAAGGTCCGGTCTCATCTTTGGAGAATGTGCTTGCGCTTGCTGAAAAAGCTTCCGGCACGGAAAATCCGCTTGCCGGACAAGTGGAAGAGGCGTATGAGCTGCTTGCCTCTGACGAAGAAACAGCCTCTGCCCCCATTAGTTTTGAGGAGCTTGCATCCCTCGTTCAGAGCGATTTAAAGGCGGATAATGCGTGGGCTGTGTTTCTGGCGCTCAAAAACACCGTATTCTTTTCGCAGGATTCCAATTCCAAGGGGCTTCCTGAAAACGAATTGTGCTTTGTGCCGAGGAGCCGCGAGGAAATAGACAGGCTTGTAAAGAGCGCGGGCGAAAAAGAGCGGGAAGCCGAAATGCGCGCCGCATTCATTGAACGTCTGCGCCAGAAAAAGCTTTCTTTGCCGGAAGACGGCAGGTTCATGGGCGATGTGGAGGCGCTTGCCCTCGGCAAGACAGACAAAAGCCGCACAATGCATGACGCACATATCAAGGAGACGCCTGAGAAAGCCCACAAGCTGCTCTTGGATACGGGAATTTGGAATATTACGAGAAATCCCTATCCCCTGCGTTGGGGGCTGTCTATGCAGTCTGCTTCCGAAGGGCTTGCTTCTCCGCCGGAAGAGGAGCGCATGGTCGTTGAGGGCATTTCCTATGCCATAGATAACGAGTGGTCTACCGACCCTGATGATGCCGTTGCCTTTGACGGCACTTACCTGTGGGTACACATTGCAGACCCTGCTTCCACCGTTTTGCCAGATTCTTCTATAGATAAGGCCGCGCGTGACCGTGGTTCTACGCTGTATATCCCGGAGGGGGCTTCCCGCATGTTGTGCGAGAACGCTTTGGAAGATTATGCCCTTGGGCTAAAGACGCCGAGCAATGCGCTGTCGTTCAGGCTGCTGCTCAATGAAGATGGCTCAATAGAAGACTGCGCTGTCTTCAAGACGGTGGTAAATGTCAAGCGCATGAGCTATAAGCAGGCGGATGCCTTGAAAGAGACCCCCGAACTTGCCCCCCTCTTTGCTATTGCCGCCCGCAATGTTGCCCGCCGCACCAAAGCCGGTGCCGTGCAGATTCAGCTGCCGGAAGTGCATGTCCGCGTTGGCCCGGTGGACAAGACTGTTGCCATTGAGCCGGAAGAGCATCCCCTGAGCGCGGAGATGATCCGCGAGATGATGCTGCTTGCGGGGGAAGGGGCGGCAAAGTTTGCATTCAAAAATCAAATACCGTTCCCCTTTGTGAGTCAGGATGCCCCGAGTATCCCTGCGGACATTCCTGACGGACTTGCGGGGCAGTTCCGTCTGCGCCGCTGTATGCACCGCCGTTCCGTGGGGGTGATTCCCGCCATGCACTGCGGGCTGGGACTGGGAATGTACAGTCAGGTGACAAGCCCCCTGCGGCGCTATGGTGACCTCATCGCTCATGAACAGCTGCGGGCTTTCTTGGCCGGACGCCCCGTGCTTGACAAGGACACGATGCTTGTGCGGGTGAATGCGGGCGACAGTGCCGCGCAAGCAGCACACAAGGCGGAGCGGGAAAGCAATATGCACTGGACGCTTGTCTACCTTTTGCAGAATCCAGACTGGACGGGAAATGCCGTCTGCGTGGACAAAAGCGGAAAACTCCCGCAGTTCATCATTCCCTCTCTGGCTCTGGAGATGTTTATGCTGCCTGACCATGAAATAGAGCTTAATGCGTCGCTAAAGGTGCGGGCGGCAAATATCAACTTGCCCGAGCTGCTTGTCGATTTCGTGGAAGTACCGCCGTCTTAGTTCTGCCCCCTGTATTGATTTAGGTTCTGGAACTTCGGTTGAATTTTGCCTTTTAACCTGCTAGAATGTTCTCATGATTCCTGAATCAGAAAACATCAGCGTAGAATTCAAGTCCGCGCAGGTACGTCCGGAATCCGTGGCAAGGGCGATGGTCGCTTTCTCCAATACTTACGGTGGCACGCTCTACATCGGGGTAGAGGATGACGGCAGCGTATCGGGGCTGGACGAAGGGCGAAAATGGGATGAATGGGCTGCAAATATAGCTCGCAATGCAATAAATCCCGCAATTTCCCCAAAGATTTCGGTTGAGCTTGAGGGCGAAAAGCGGATTTTACGGATTGACGTAGAAAAAGGCAAGAATAAGCCCTACCAGACGCTCGGTGATGGCAAATACTGGATTCGTGTTGCTTCAACGGTAAGGATTGCCACTCAGCAGGAACTTTCCCGACTTTTTCAGGCAGCGGGAATGCTTCACTATGATATATCGCCGGTGGAAGGTTCCTGCATGGACGACCTTAACGAAAGACGTTTGATTTCTTATTTTAAGAACATTTATAAGATAGACTACATCGCCGAAGCGGACAAGCCTCGGCTGCTGAAAAATGCAAGCCTGCTTGCCGAACTTGACGGTAAAGACGTTGCCACCGTTGGAGGGCTGCTCCAGTTTTCGTTTTTTGCCGACCGTTTCCTCCCTCAGGCAACAATCTCAATCGCAGTGATAAAAGGCACGGATATAAGCGATGATGTGGTGCAGAAAAAAGAGATTGCGGGACCACTCACCGACCAGATAGACGCGGCTGTCTCATTCATGAGGCTTTTCACGCCCGAGCCGCTTGTCGTAAAGGATAGTCCCAGACGCGAGGATACGCTTGCAATACCACTCGATGTGATGCGGGAGACGGTGGTCAATGCCGTGGCACACCGCGACTACTCTATATTGACCCGCAAAATACACATATACATCTACTCTGACAGGATAGAAGTTCAAAGCCCCGGTCGTCTGGCAAATACGCTGAGCCTGGAGATGCTGCCTTACGGAAATTCTGCGCCTCGGAATATCTTTCTGGTAAAGCTGTTGGACAACATGAACTACATCGATGGACTGGGCAGGGGCATTCCCCTGATAGTCCGCAAAATGGGGAAGCGGGTGCACTTTACGGAAAACGGCGAACTGTTTTGCGTCAGGCTGGATTTTGCCTAGGGAAACGCTGATTAAAGACCGTATTCTCCCCTTGTACCCATCGGGAACCAAA
>CAKZZK010000029.1 GCA_937885235.1 uncultured Treponema sp. | reverse complement strand
ATGCGCGAAATGCAGACACTGCAGGACGTGACGACGAGCATGACGCAGAGCATGGGCGAAATGTCCGGCGGCGCGCGCAAAATCAACGAGTCCGGCACTGCCCTGCACGACATCATCAAGACAGTGCGTGGTGCTATCGACAAGATAGGCAGCCAGATAGATCTCTTCAAGGTCTGATAATCTAGCTTCTCCCAACAAAGCCGGTTTCAAACGTCAGGAGATTTTTGAAACCGGCTCATTATTTTGACTTAGCTAAAAACAATATTGGCATAAAAAAACTATAGCCAGAATACAATAATTGCTATATAATGGAAGAGTAATTTTTCCACATACCAAGGAGCTTGCTAATTTTATGGCAAAGAAAGAATTAGATCGTTTTGAGAAGAATCCCAAAAAGGACATCCAGATTGCAACAAAGCTCATCGCGCTCATCGGCGGCGTGATAGTGTTCAGCTGCGTTGTGGCGGTGGCGCTCAGCCTGACGGTATTCGACAGGAAGCAGGTAAGAGCTACGGAAGACGGACTTGTGCACACTGCCGACGGAGCGTTGCGCGTCTTGACCGACTGGAGTGTCACCCTCAAGGGCTACGCCTATATTACATCATGCCGCGCAGATGTCAAAGAGGCAATAGAAAACAATGATTCCGGCACGCTCCAGAGCATTATAAGGGAAAGCTCAACTGCGCTTGACTTTGAGATAATGGCTATTGTTGACTCAAACGGCAAGGTGCTCCCTGGTGGCGCCCATGGTATTTCCCCTGGAATGAATGTTTCATCTGTATATGCGGTAAGCAAGGCGCTGCGGGGTACAGAAGCTTTATCATACGAACCATTTGGCTCTGCCACCTATGCCCAAGTCTACGCCTGCCCCATCCGCATCAACGAACAGGTGCGCGGCTGTGCTGTTTTTGCCTACGACCTGACCACGGAAGATTACATCACCTTGATGAAGGACGGCTATGAGGTGGAATGCACTGTGTTCAAAAATGATGAGCGCGTCAAATCCACCCTTACCGGCATGCAGGGCACGCGGCTTGAAAACACGACTATCACCAATCAGGTTCTGCGCAGTGGCATAGCCTACAAAGGTGAAAACACCATCAACAAGGAAAAATACTATTCAATCTATTCTCCCATCCAGAATGATGACGGCACCATCACAGGCATGGTATTCATTGCAAAGAGCATGAAATCTGTCGAGGCGATAAAGCTAACCACCCTTAGCATTGTAGCTCCGGTTATCATCGTTATGGCGGTGGCGCTGATGATTGCAAGTTATACGTTCATCCGCTGGCTCATGTGGCGTATTGCGAATGTAACGAACTTCCTCAAAGAGATGGAAACAGGAAATGCCGACCTGACCAAGCGCTGCAAGCTCTTTATCCGCGACGAAATCGGCTTCCTCATCATCCACTTCGATGCTTTCCTTGACAAGCTGCAGGATATCATCAAGCAGGTACAGGACTCGAAGAATGAGCTGAACACCGTCGGTACGGATCTGTCCGCAAGCGCAGATGACACGGCAGACTCCATCACGCAGATTACCACCAACATCGACGGCATTTCTGCCCAGATAAGCAATCAGGGGTTGAGTGTGGAGCAAACAGCAAACGCAGTCAACGATATTTCTTCCAATATAACAAGCCTCAACAATATGATTGAGGGACAGGCTTCAGGTGTGGCGCAGGCTTCTTCCGCCGTTGAGCAGATGGTGGGGAACATCTCTTCTGTAAACAACTCTGTGGACAAGATGGCGGTTTCCTTCAAGTCTCTCGCCGCAAACGCACAGACAGGCTTTACCAAGCAGCAGGACGTGAACGAGAGGATAAAGCAGATTGAAACGCAGTCCAAGATGCTGCAGGAAGCAAACCAGGCTATTTCCAACATCGCAGAGCAGACAAACCTGCTCGCCATGAACGCCGCCATTGAAGCTGCGCACGCGGGCGAGGCGGGAAAAGGCTTCTCCGTCGTTGCTGACGAAATCAGAAAGCTTTCAGAGACTTCTTCCGCACAGTCCAAGACAATCGGCGAGCAACTCAACAAGATCAAGGAGTCCATCTCCGAGGTTGTCTCCGCATCCGCGGCTTCAAGCGAGGCGTTCTCCGCTATGTCCACCCAGATAAAGGAGACGGACGAGCTTGTGGCACAGATCAAGGCTGCGATGGAAGAGCAGAATCAGGGGTCACGCCAGATCAGCGAGGCTCTGCATTCCATGAACGACAGCACGACGCAGGTTCACAACGCCGCTACCGAGATGACGGCGGGCAACCGCGCCATTCTGGAAAACGTGCGTACCCTGCAGGATTCCACAACGGCAATCGATTCCAGTATGGAAGAAATGTCCAACGGCGCGCGCAAAATCAATGAGACGGGTACAGCCCTCGCAGAGATTGCACGTACAGTACATGAAGCCATCGAGAAAATCGGTGCTCAGGTAGATTTGTTTAAAGTATAATCGATATAATCGATTTATTAAATCAACTAAACTAAAAAGGCTGCCAACAGAACGGCAGCCTTTTCTTTTTTATTTGCCTTTATTCCTGTTGCTTAGCTTCCTGCCAGAGGCGTTCCATATCCGCCAGATGTTCTTCTGTCATGGGGATATGATCCTCGTTCATCCGGCGCTCCACATAACTAAAGCGGCGGTAGAACTTGGCGGAAGCGCCCTCAAGCGCAACAGAGGGGTCAATTCTGTAGCCCCGACCCACGTTTACTAGCGAAAGCAAAAGGTCTCCGAACTCCTCTTCTATGTGGGCATTGTTTCCTTCTGCCACAGCATCTTCAAATTCTTGATATTCCTCACGAAGTTTCGCCTTGGCACCGTCCATATCCGGCCAGTCAAAATGGAGCTTTGCAGCTTTTTTCAAGTACTTATATGCTTTGAGCAGCGGGGGAAAGCTTGCGGGAATATCATCAAGCACAGAACCGTTTTTGCGCAGGTCCGCACGGTGCTCCACAGTAGCTTTTATCTGGTCCCAACGCCCGGGGACTATGGGAGCCCCTTCAAAGACGTGGGGATGGCGCCGCACCAGTTTGTCTACAACATCGTTACAGACATCCGCCACAGTAAAATCGCCAGCCTGCTCATATATTGCCGCAACAAGGAAGGTATTGAAGAGCAGGTCACCCAATTCTTCCCGGGCGTGAGAAGCATCCTGTGCGGTGATGGCATCCACCAGCTCGTAAGCCTCCTCCAGAAGGAAGGGGCGCATAGACTGCGGCGTCTGCATTCCATCCCACGGACAGCCGTCGGGAGAGCGCAGCAGCTTTACAAGACGGTAAAGCCGCAGAAGGGAAGAAGCCGTATCCTCACCACGCTGACGTATGGCATCTTTTTCGCTCATGCTTTCTCCGCGATCAGCTTCTTCTTGCCCCACTCGGGGATGAGCTTTTCAGGAGCAGCAGAACAGAGCACTTTTGCAAACAGCCCCGCAAGCTGAGGAAAAAGCTGAGAGAGGCAGATGTCTTCATCCGCAGTAAAATTGCCGAGCACATATCCCGCGACATCGCCACTAGCGGGCTTTCCCACGCCTATGCGAAGCCGCCAGAAATCGGCAGTTCCCAGCACGCTCTTAATCGAACGCAGTCCGTTGTGTCCGCCGAGCCCTCCCGCCCATTTAAAGCTCACTGTCCCAAAAGGCAGCTCAATCTCGTCATGCACGATGAGTATATCTGCCGGCTCTATCTTGTAAAAGCGAGCTGCTTCTCCTACCGCCTCCCCGCTCAAATTCATATAGGTAAGCGGTTTGAGGAAATACAGGTTTCGGGGAGCCTTGGCGGGTAGGGGCAGGCTGCCATCGGCACGGGGAGCAAGCAAGCCAAAATCCGCCAGCCACCCCGCAAAGCCCACATAATCAACGGAGCAAAACTTTCCCTTATATTTTTCCGCCCAAGACAGGCGGGAAGCAAAGGGGAGGCTGTCCGCAAAAAGCCACGGGGCATTGTGCCGCGTATGCTCGTATTCCTGCCCGTAATTACCAAGAAATGCAATCAGCTGAATCATCTTACGCGGCAGACCTCATATCTGTTTCCAATATTTCCACATCGCGGAATATCTCGTACAAGTGCTGAAATACATTGCGGCAGGCAGTTATCTCTTCAAAAAAGTCGCACTCATCATTCAGAATGCGGTGGATGTTGATAAGCCGGCAATAGCTGCCCATGTTCTTGTCCGAAAGAAAGCCTGTCAGCAGATTTATCATCTTATAGCACAGCCTGCCGAATTCTTTCTGTATCTCGCCAACATCGTTTTCCACCATGCCAAGCACCTTTCGTATTTTTGCCCGCACTCCCACCGTATGCGGGTCTTTTTCATTATAGCGGGCAAACTCAACAGCGAAATCACCTTCCTCAGCGAGCTGCTTTACAAGCAAGGAAAGGCTGTTGTTCATCTTTGTAAAGCTGTCAACGGCAGCGGTAAATTCAAAGCGGTTTTCTTTAGCGGCAAACTCTCCTTCCATTGTGATTGCCTTAAACCATTTCGCATATTTTTCATAGTATTTCTTAAAGAAATAGTGTATGATGCCCAGCGAAAGGTCCAACGAGAAGGGCATTCCCTGCCCCTGCAGCACTTGTTCCCACGGGCGGACAGGAAACTGGGGAAAGTCCGTCAGCTTGAATTCTTTCTTAAGGCGTTCCTTGACCTGCATCTTTTTGTAATCCGCATTCCAGAGCTTTATCTTTTGCTCAAAAAGCTGCTTCTTTTTCTGTACGTATTTGTCAAACCAGTTTTCACCGCCGCCCACAGCTCCCACGGCATATAGAGCATCGTTGTAAACCACCTTGGCAAGGCTTTCCATTGGCACATTGTCGACAAAAAACTTGATTGTCGCTATATGCGCATCCATAACGCCGCTGTCTATAACCTCCATCTCGGTGTTTTCCTGTTCTTTTTCTGAAAACGCTATGATGACGTCCGCTACTTTCTGGTCAAGCAGAGTGTAACTACAAATCACCTTGGCAAGCGCACCAAAATCTGTCTTGAGCAGGCCGAAAAGTGCCTCCTGCCCACCATCCGATATGGGCGAAAAGCGGGAAACAAGATTGTCTAGCGAGAGTTTTACCAGCTGATTGAGCCAGTTGAGGGCACGCACATAGACATACATCTCTTCCTGCCTGTCCTGCGGAATACTCCCGATGGTGCGGAGCATGGCATCCAGCATGGTTTTATGCGCGTCCTTGGGCAACTCCTGCGTAAAGGGGAACTGGTAGGGATCGGTATCCTGCTCAATCTGTTCTTCCACTTCCGGCATAATCAGCTGCGCCAGTATGACGTAGAAATCCTCGGCACGTTTGTCAAAATACTGCATATACGGACGGAAATAGTTCACCGCGTCCTTAAGCTTTACAAGTCTGTCATAGAAACCGCGATACAGCACCTTGCGGCTGAAGACCATAAGCGTAGGCTGACGCTGCTCTATTCCCTGCGCAATGCGCTGCACCATCGTCTGGTTTAAGACATTTTCCACCGTTGAACCCGTAAAGAGCGCCTTTAGCCACACGATAATCTTCTGAAACACATTGAGTTTTTGAAAGCGGTGAATGAACTCAACCTGAGACGCATCCCCCTCAGGCTCCTTTCTTTTCGCCGCAACAGCAGGGCTCTCAGCAGAAGGCGTATTCATTTTATCCAACATATCTTTTCGCTCTGCCGAACTGATACTGGTTGCCAGCGATTCAAACGTGGTCTTCTTGGCACTATCACTCATACAGTCTTATCCATTATTTACATTTTCGATCTGTGCTACTAAACCTAGCAGGGAAAAACAAAATGATGCTTCCTCCTTCATCATAGAATTACTTTTGCATAGTGTCAAGATTTGTTTTTCTTTTCTCCCGCTAAGAGACGCATGGCATTGACGACGGCAAGGACCGTTACCCCCACATCGCCAAACACAGCAAGCCACATATTCGAGATGCCCGTAATACACAACACCATGATCAGTGTCTTCAGCCCAAGGGCAAAAACAACGTTTTCCTTGACGTTGAGCATGGTCTTCTTCGCCACCTTGACGGCAACGGCAACCTTGCTCGGCATATCATCCATGACAACCACATCGGCAGCTTCAATGGCGGCGTCACTGCCCATCGCCCCCATCGCAATTCCCACATCACTGCGGCTCAGCACGGGAGCATCGTTGATGCCATCGCCTACAAACGCGACACGCTTCCGCGTTCCGACATTCTCAGCCAAAAGCTCCTCGATTTTCTCCACTTTATGCTGCGGAAGCAAGCCTGCATACACCCTGTCAATGCCAAGGCTTTTCGCTGTGGCGGCGGCAACTTCTTCAGAATCACCGGTAAGCATAACGGTCTGGTTCACCCCTGCGTCCCTGAGGGAAGCGATGGCAGAAGCGGCATCGTTCTTCACCCTGTCGCTGATGACAATGTGCCCCATATATACCCCGTCAACAGCGACGTGTACCACAGTTGCCGCCGCATCCTTGTCGCAGGGAACAAAACCTGTTACCCCTTCCTGTTTAAGCAGGCGCTCATTGCCGGCAAGGATTCGTTTTCCGTCGATAATGCAATGGATACCATAGCCGCTTATTTCTTTCGCCTCCTCCACCGTGATGGTTCCGCAGCGGGGGCAACGGTGCGCCTTTTTTAAGGAACGGGAAATTGGATGGGTTGAATAACACTCAGCATGAGTTGCGAGGGCAAGCAGTTCCTCCGCATCAAGCACACACCCCTCAGCAAGGTGTACATCAGTTACCTCAAAGACGCCTTTCGTCAAGGTTCCTGTTTTGTCAAAAACGGCGGTGTGCACCTCGGAAAGCATTTCGATATAGCTCGCACCCTTTACCAGCACACCCTTTCGGCTCGCAAGCCCGATGCCCGCAAAAAAACTCAGTGGCACAGAAATGACCAGCGCACAAGGGCAGCTCACCACGAGCACTTCCAATGCGCGGTACAGCCACACATACCAGACAGCCCTCCCGCCACCTTGTATGAGGGGAGGCAAAAGCGCCACCACAACGGCGACAAGGCAAACCCAAGGCGTGTAGATACGGGCAAAACGGCTGATGAACCTTTCAGTCCGCGCCTTTTTGTCCTGGGCTTTTTCTACCATTTCCAGCACGCGGCTCACAGAGCTTGCGGCAAAGTCTTTTGTCACCTGTATTTCCAATGTACCGGATGTATTGACAAAACCTGAAAACACAGCATCATTTTCTCGTACCTCGCGGGGCACGCTTTCACCCGTGAATGCCGAGGTATCCACAAACGAAGAACCTGACACAACGGTACCGTCCAATGGAATGCGTTCTCCCGGGCGAACAATGAGGCACTCTCCTACCCGCACGCTTTCTGCACGCACAGATTCAAAGCCGCCATCTCGTTTTACATTCGCCATATCGGGACGAATATCCATGAGCTGCATAATCGAATGCCGTGAATGATCTAGAGCCTTGTCTTCCAGAAGCTCTCCAATATTATAGAGAATCATGACGGTAACGGCTTCAGCATATTCCCCGATGAAAATTGCCCCCACGGTGGCCACAGACATCAAAAAGGCTTCCCCAAAAACTTTTCCATGACGGATATTTTCCACAGCTTCCCGCAAGACGCCGAAACCGCTCAGCATATAAGCGGCAAAGAAAAGCGCCAAAACTCCTCCCCGTACAAAGACTTCCGGCAACCAATCAAAGGCAGGCAGCCGTTGAAGCACTATGGCGAGAACAAACAGTACTATGGCGAAAATCAATTTAGGGAGATTGTGCTCTTCCTCGTCCTCTTCACCTTCCTCCCCGTGTGCTCCTCCGTGATGGTGGCCACAACAACAGCCATCTTCATCATGGCAATCGTGGTGATGGCTATGCTCATGCTCCTCGTGCTCGTGGGCTGCCGTTTCGATTTCTTCTTCCAGTTCCGTTTCCAATTCACTCATTTTACCTGTCCCCCAAATGTTCTACACCGATATGCAGGATAATCTTGACGTGCTCATCCGCCAAAGAATACATAAGCGATTTCCCATCACGCCGGAATTTCACCAAGCCATTGGTCTTAAGCACACGCAGCTGCTGGCTGATGGCAGGCTGGGTCATATCAAGCGCTTCGGAAATTTCTGTTACGCTCATCTCCTTGTCTAAAAGGGCATAGAGAATTTTTATCCTTGTGGAATCGCCGAATATTTTAAACAGCTCCGCAAGGTCGCAAAGCATATCTTCGTCAAGTGATTCAATCATTATATAATCATATAAGCATACAATTATATATTTGTCAAGAGGGAGATTTCAGAGAAACTGTTTTAAGTCGTCAAGACTTGTGCAAAGATGTGTTAAAATAGATTTTATTTTTTCATCAGGTTGCAAACGGTCTGGAATCATTACACAGGATAGACCTGCCCTGTGTGCGCTCAAAACGCCGTTCGGGCTATCTTCTATGGCTATGCAGTGCCGTGGCTCCGCACCAAGCAGTTCACAAGCCTTCCTATAAATATCGGGAGCAGGTTTTGCGTGGGCAACTTCATCTCCGCAGATGATTGCATCAAAAAAAACATCAAATCCAAGTAAACCAAGTTGCCGCTGCACCGTTGCCCTGCCCGTGGAAGAAGCGAGAGCAAGAGGATAATGCACATTGCGGAGGTAAGTCAAAATCTCACGGGCAAAGGGCTTCAACGGCATTCCCTGTTCCTGTTCAATCTGCGCACAATAACGGTCGGTGGCATCCCAGAATGCCTTGCCATCAAATGCAGCTCCATACGCAGCTTTCAGCAGCTGAATGGATTCCTCTTCACCACGTCCCAGACACTGACGGTGAACACTGTCAATATCGGGCAAGCCAAGCCGCCCAGCTTCTTTCCGCCAGCAAATATCATAAACCGTCTCGCTGTCAAGCAATACGCCATCCATATCAAATACAACAGCATGGAAAAAAGGAGTCTCAGTCATAGTTGTCCTCTACTTTAGATCTTCTGCGAGTTTTTCGGCAGTTAAAAAATGAATTGCCCGCATGCCAAGGCTGGCGGCGGCTTTCCAATTCTCCTCCCTGTCATCTATAAACACGGTTTCCTTTGCCTCAGTCTTTTCAGCAACAAGGATTATTTTCCAGAAATCAAGCTTTGGCTTTGAAACACCCATAAAGCAGGAAGCATAGGTCTGATCGAATACAGCATAGTCACCACGCTCACAGTGATTCCTATAATGAGATTCTATCGTATTCGTGCCGCACACAACACGATTTCCAGCCTTCTTTAACTGCCGGATAATCTCATAGGTCTTTTCATTACGAGCAGGATGAAACAAGCAGTGCCACCAATCAGTTTTGACAATTTTACCTGAACGCTGAGAAAAAAGTTCCCAAAAGCGACTTGTCGTAATCACGCCATCTGAATACTGTGAGAGCAAATCGCCACAGTATGACATAAACTCTTCTTCGGTGATGTGAATGATATCACAAAACGGTTTTATCACTTCGGCAGTATTTGTCACGACACCGCCCATATCAAAAATATACAACATCTTCTTATACAATGTACTCTATTTCGCTAAATGAATCAATTTTAGCGTAATAATTGTGTGCTTCACCAAAACCATAAGCTGCCCAGATAAATGGAATACCGCACTGTATACAAGATTCTTCATCTCCCCGCGTATCACCAATATACACGGGAGCCTGAATTCGATTGCGGGAAATTATAAGCTGCAGATTCTCTGCTTTGCCCTTGCCCGTATTGCCAAAACACTCATAATCTTTGATATAGGGCTCAAGCCCGGTCTGAGCAAGCATCAGCTCAATATAGCCACTCTGACAATTACTTACTACATAAAAATTATGTGTGACAGACATTTTTTTCACTGTCTCGCATACAGACTCATAACAGATATCCAGAACATTGTCTTTCAAAGCTATTTGTTCTTCGCTGCAACAAAGCGACATCAATGCAGTCCGCTCTACATCAGATAAATTAGGCCACAGATCAAAAGCTATGACATCCATGGTCTTTCCAAATTCTTTTTGTAAATCCTGTGCAGTAACTTTATTAGCCAAGAAGCCAGAGATATCAATAGCCCTGTTCCATGCAATAGCAACAATCGTCGTTGTATTCCAAATAGTACCATCAATATCAAGGATAATAGCATCAAATTTTTGATTTTGATTCATAATAAATAAAAAAATAAAACAAAAAAGAAGCCGGCAGCCACCTACTTTC
>CAKZZK010000028.1 GCA_937885235.1 uncultured Treponema sp. | reverse complement strand
CACATTGGGAAGCTTTTTTTTAGCCGAGACCGCTAATACTTTTGAAACTGGCTCTAATATGGAGGCGTTTCTGCAGGAGCTGCCTGTATATGTATGTAAAGGACTGGGTGCGTGGCAGGGTGTCTGACGGAGTGGCGGCTGCGAAAGGGTATTGCCATTTCATAAAAAATAGGATAAGGAACAGGGCGGGAGGCTTTATGCCGGAGCTTGTTCTTTCTGGCGCGGGCTTCCCTGTGCTGTTCCTGTCGGGGGCGGGGCTTGCGCTGCTGTGCGGGCTGGTGCTGCCGTCGAGCGTCATAGCGACAAGCCCGATTGAGTTTTCCTTTCTGGGAGAGACATCCTCACCGCTTTCTTACCTGCTTCCGTGTTTCTGCGTTTTTCTTGGTTTTTTCGTGTTCTGGTCATCTGCTGTGTACTGCATGTTCGGCAGGAAGCTGAGGATTGTATTGCCGCCGGTGATGTTCGCATTCCTTGTCTGCGCGTTCTTCAACGTATACGTATTCAAGGCTTCTTATGGCAATCTGGACGCATCGTTCAACCTTGCCGATACAGGCGTGCTCGTGGTGAAAAGTCCTTTGCTTGTCCTTATTCCATTGGAACTCCTGCTTGTTTCCGCCGCCGTCTGTATGGTCATGGCGGGGCGCGGAAAGGCGGGACTGCTGTCCGCGTTCCTTTTTGCCTGTAACCTTGGTATGGCAGGGCTTTCCTCGCTGAACGTGAAGAAGATTGGGGCACAGTATGCGGAGTATGCGGCGAACCTTGAGAAATACGGCAGCAAGGGCTTCCTTGAAGGCGGCATAGAGCCGGTGTATCACCTTTCCAAGACGGGGAAGAATGTAATTGTGCTGTTTCTGGATCAGGAGATAGGACCTTATACTGATGAAATATTTGAAGAATTTCCTGACATACGGGAGGCTTTTGACGGATTTACGTGGTTTCCGAATACGATAAGTTTCGATGCGTTCACCCTTCAAGGCTCGCCGCCGATATATGGGGGTTATGAATATAATCAGGAAGCCATGAATGCCCGTGAGGATGAGCTTTTGCGTGTAAAAAATACAGAAGCACATCTTATGACAGCAAAAATTTTTTCAGACGGAGGGTATTCAGCGCTCCTTACCGATCCTCCGTGGGTGAATTTGAATTTTGGTGGCGGCGATTACAGCGTGTATGGCAAATGTCCTGAAGTAACGGTATTAGGCGGTATAGAGGGTAAATATATGGAAAACTTTATCAAGGAGAAAGGTCTGGCTGATTACAATGATGCAGATATGGTCTGTAAAAAACAAATTGTCAACTTTTCACTTCTGCAAGTGCTTTTTCCTTTGACAAGGAAATCATTTTATATGAACTTGCGCACAGCTCCCCAGAATAAGGGCATTTCAAGTGAGGCAAGGAACTGGCTTCATGATTTTTCTCATCTGTATTACCTGCCTATGCTTACGGATTTCAATGCGCCTTCAGAAAAGAAAGGCGCATTCGTCATTATGCATTCTATGGCGACTCATGAGGTCCGGGTTAGTCCGGGGGAAGATTTGGAAAGTCCTGCGGTTCCACAGCCCAGAACGAGCCAGCCTGTAGCGGATTACCATTACCGGGTTGATGCCGCCACATTGAAGCAGCTCGGCAAGTATTTTGACTATCTCCGTGAGAATGGCTGCTATGACAACACGCGCATCATCGTTGTCTCAGACCATGGCTACTGGCAGAAGATACGTCAGTGGGTTGATTTTAAGGATTTTGATTTGATGAACCGTAATTGTGCGCTCTTGCTTTATAAGGATTTTGACTCTGATGGCAGCATTATGACGGACAATACGTTTATGACGAATGCAGATACGCTGTATCTTGCAAAAGAAGGACTTGAGCTTTCCGATGAAAATCCCTTTACAGGAAAGAAGCTTGTTCCTCAGAAAGATGGCGGGGTCAATGTTTACCGTGCATCGAACTGGGATGGAGGCTATTATAAGGAGAAAACACAGTTTGAGCTTACAATGACACAGGCATGGCATATTAGTGACAATATTTATGAGGAAAAGAACTGGATTCCGCTCCTCAAATGGGAAAACCGCCAGAGGGCGGAAGGAGACGCACAATGATGCTTCCATTATACATCGACCCCGGCACGGGGAGCATGCTGTTCAGCCTGTTCATCGGGCTTGCGGCGGCAGGCACCTTCGCGGCGCGGAGCGCATTCCTGAAGCTGCGCTTCATCCTCTCCGGCGGCAGGGCGGGAAAGCAGGCTGATGAAAAGAACATCCCCTTCGTGATATTCAGCGACCACAAGCGCTACTGGAACGTGTTCCACGCCCTGTGCGACGAGTTCGAGAGCCACGGGGTGGAGCTTGCGTATTACACCTGCAGCCCCGACGACCCGGCGCTTTCCGTGCCGTATAAGCACGTGCACGCCGAATACCTCGGCAAGGGAAACCGCCCCTACGCGCGGATGAACCTGCTCCACGCGGACATTGTGGTGGCGACGACGCCGGGGCTGGACGTGTACCAGTGGAAGCGGAGCCGATATGTGAAATTCTATGTGCATATTCCGCACACCGTGCGTCCGTTGTATGCGTACAGAATGTTCGGTCTTGACCATTACGATGCGGTTTTGGTAACGGGAGAAAATCAACGCCAGAGCGGACTTGAAATGGAGGCTCTGCGACCTGCAGCTGTCAAAAAAGAATATGTTACGATCGGCTCTCCCACAATGGATAATCTGCTTGCCCAAATCAAAAATGCGGGCGAGAGAAAGGAAAATCCAAAGAAAATTGTTCTTGTGGCCCCAAGCTGGGGAAAAAGCGGGATTCTTTCAAAGTACGGGGCGGAATTTTTGCAAGCGATTCTCAAAACGCCTTATGAAATCATCGTTCGTCCGCATCCGCAAAGCGTCGTGAGCGAAAAGAAAATCCTCGATGGGTTGATGAAACAATTTCTGCAAATCGACTGGAATTTTGACAACGACAATTTTGCCGTTTTGAACCGCGCCGACATTTTGATTTCTGATTTTTCTGGAACGATGTTCGATTTTGCGCTCGGCTTTGGAAAGCCAATCATTTACACAAATATTGAACTCGATACTGCGCCGTATGATATGGCATGGCATTCGGGCGAAATCTGGGAGTTTGGTGTTTTGCCAAAAATCGGTCGCAAACTCGATGAGGCGGATTTTCCAAAAATCGGAGAAGTGATTGAGTCAACGCTCAAAAACGACGATTTCAAATCTTCGCTGGACGCAGTGCGAGCCGAGTGCTGGGAAAAAATCGGAAATAGTGCGGAAGAAGAATTCAATTACTTGATAAAAAAACACGCGGAACTTGGAGGAAAAATAGCTACATAGGGTGCGTTGCGCTCTGCCGCCGAAGCCTTGCGTTGGGCTGCCTGCGGCATTGTTCTTTGACATTTCTATTTTGTATGTAAAATAGAGCTAAATTAGGCTTATCGGGCAAAGCCATGAGTCGCGAGTGTACGGCACAAGCTCTTCTGCCATGCAAAGCACGAGTGCGGGCTTTATGGGAAGCCCCAGCTTTTTGAGCACGGAGAAATGCTTGTCTGCATCTGACGGATTCTTTGCCTTTTTGATTTCAATCGGGCTAATTCCGTCCGCGTCCACGATGAGCAGGTCAACCTCCTTCTTGTCGATGTCGCGGTAGTAGTACAGGTTCAGGTCTTTGCCCGCGTTGTAGTAGCTCTTTACGATTTCTGAGATGACGAAGGTCTCAAAGAACGCGCCCGACATCGCGCCGCTTTCGAGCGTCTCTGAGGTGGGCCATCGGCACAAATAGGAAGCAAGCCCCGTGTCTAAAAAGTACGCCTTGGGCGTCTTTACGAGGCGGTTCGTTATGTTCGTATAGTACGGATGCAAAATGAAGATGATGCCTGAACGCTCCAAAATCGAAACCCATGCCTTTGCAGTTGGTGAGGAAACGCCCACGTTTTTGGCGATTTCGTCATATTTGAGTTCCTGTCCTGTACGTGCCGCCATGAACGCAAGGAAGTTGTGGAACTCGGTGAGCTTTCCCACTTGCTCAAGGTCATGTATATCGCGCTCAAGGTAGGTATTGATGTAGTCCATGAAGAACCGCTCTCGGGGAATGCGCGAGGCGTTCAACTTTGGCATTCCGCCCTTAAAGATGCGCTCGTACACGCCCTGAACGGTGGAAAGGGTTGTTACAGGCTTTAGCGTGCGGAGGGCTGTAATGTCTGCGCTGAATGCGGGGCGAGGGATTCCCGCAAGTTCGCTCTGCGCGAACGAGGAGAACGGAAAGATTCCCACGCGCCCAGCGAGCGTCTCGGAGATGGATTTCATCATTCTAAACTGCTGCGAGCCGGTCAGCCAGAACATTGAGGTGGCAGTATCTCCTGAAAGTGTCTTTGCATCGACGATTTTTTTGATTTCGAGCAGAAGCTCAGGAGCGCGTTGGAATTCATCGATGATGAGCTTTGTGCCGTATGTGTCGAAGAACAGCTCAGGGTCGGTTTGGGCAAGCCGGAGCGCGGTGCGGTCGTCGAGCGTTACATATCGGCGGTCTTTCTCCTTGATAGCGTTCAGCATGGTGGACTTGCCCACTTGCCGCTGACCGCAAAGCGCGAGCACGGGGTAATATGCCGAGGCATCAAGGAAAGTTTGCTCCAAAGTGCGTTTTATATACATAAAAAACTCCGAGAAATCTAAAGTCTGACTTTATTTTACTCGGATGGTATAGGGATGTCAAGCATATTTTTAAGGGGACGATGTTACTTTATTATTCGTAAGGGAATTTGTCGCAAGAATTCGAAAGCGACTTTGTCGTAT
>CAKZZK010000027.1 GCA_937885235.1 uncultured Treponema sp. | reverse complement strand
GGATAAAAATTTGAACAAAAGTCTATCTTGTTATTGACTTTTTATGGGAGAAGCAATGAAAACACAATCGCTGCGGCATCTGGAAGGTGCACAGTGAACGATGAATGGTCTGAATGCAACAAGGCGATGCAAAATCAGATAAAGAAAAGAGATACCTATCCCATCGGCATAGAAACTCTCTTTGATTTGCGCAATCGCTTGATGCATACAATGCTTTCTTTTTCTGACGAATTGCGCAGGGAAGATTTTAATACCCTTCCCTTTGTGAATGCGGATGGAAATCATAACGCTACAATCGCATGGACTCTGTGGCACGTTTTTCGTATTGAAGATATCGTTGCGCATACGTTAATACAGGGAGATGAACAAATCTTCTTTGCGGATGATTATCAAAGACGCATTAACACACCCATAATCACAACGGGAAATGAGCTTGAAAAACAGCAGCTTATAGCGTTTTCGGAACAGCTGAATTTGAAAGAACTTTATTCTTACGGTCTTGAGGTGAAAGAAAGCACTGAGAAGATCATCCGTGCTTTGCCCTTCGATGCGCTAAAAAGAAAGATAGGCAACGACAGAAAAGCGTGTTTAAAATCGCTCAATGTTGTAAGCAAATCTAAAGACGTAATATGGCTGATTGATTATTGGTGCGGAAAGGATATTCGCGGCTTAATTCAAATGCCGTTTTCAAGGCATTGGATTATGCATACAGAGGCGAGTCTTAGGATAAAGAACAAGATTCGCCCATAATGTGGGAGGCAAGAAAAATTATGGAATACTGCAAAGAGGTAACGCTGAAAGACGGAAGACTATGCTGCCTGCGGAATGGCACAGAAAAAGACAGAGCTACCGCGCTTGAAACCTTCGTCCTGACCCATGCGGAGACGGACTACCTGCTCACATATCCTGATGAGAACACCATGACAGTAGAACAGGAAGCGCAGTTCCTAAAAGAAAAAACGGAAAGCAAAGACGAAATTGAACTGCTTGCGGAAATTGACGGCAAAGTAGTCGGAACTGCCGGATTTGAGCGCGTCGGCACACAGGAGAAGCTGAAACATCGGGCTGTGTTCGGCATCGGCATCGCACGGGAATACTGGGGCTTGGGCATAGGACGAGCGCTTTTGCAAGCCTGCATTGAATGTGCCAGAGCGGCGGGATATGCGCAGTTGGAACTTGATGTGGTCACAGAGAACAAAAATGCCATAGCGCTATATAAGAGCGAGGGCTTTCTGGAATACGGCCGTAACCCAAAAGGATTCCGTTCCCGTTTGAACGGCTGGCAGGAGCTTGTTCTTATGCGACTAGAACTGTAAGCGGACGAGGCAAACGGCATTACGCATGTTTCTGTTATCCGCCGTGAAGACATAAAACAATGAAGTGCACACTCTACAAAGCATGGCTTGCATTTGTACTGCCTCTGTGATATTGTTATGGCAGAGGAAAAAATAAACGTCAGCGACAAGGCTGTAATCAGCACGGATTGTTCAAAATGTCCAACAAGGCACTATAAGCCTACAGCGAAAACTCCAGCGGCTTTGCAAAATCCGTGCGCTCGTCCAAGCCGGTAACATGCCCGAGGTTGTTCATCGAACCACGGATGTTTTTGAGATAAAAGACTGCGAGCAGCGGGTGATCGGGGTTATTTTGGTATAGTTCATGCACAATCGGGCTCTTTTCCATAATTGCGGCTTTCACCTCGCGCAACGAGGCCTTTTCTTCATCCGTATTTTCCGGCGGAAACACAACCTCTGCGCTGAAGCGAATCCAAGTCGTTGTAATCTCATTATCCTGTAAACGGCTTCCGCACAAGTCAACGAAGGGTTGTGCTTTCATCTCTGCATACATCGCCTTTTTGCTATTCGTACAAAACCACAACTTCCCATCCCGCAACAGCATATACTGCACCGGACGCACCTTCGGCTTCCCATCAAGCCCTATCGTCGCAAGGTACTGCAATCCTAAGTCATCGAGCTTTGCCGCAATGTCGTTTATTGTAACTTCCGCCATAATTCCTCCAGAAATATAATACGGGGACAGTCTCAGCGGACCCGCTGCTTCAAATCTGCCCCCCGCAATTCCCTGTTACGCCCTTACAAGGCTGATTCTCTGCTGAATATGATTTCCTTTTGTGATCTCTTCAACCAGAGCCGCCGCATAATCCGCATAACTGATGATGCTTTCGCCTTTTGCATTCAGCGTAAGCTCTTCGCCGCCCCATATCCATTTTCCCGTTTTAGGTGCATCTGCCTGAAAGTCGCCCGCAGGACTGACAAACGTCCACTGCACATCGTTGCGCTTGCGCAGCTCTGCAAGAGCCTTGCCCTGCGCAGAAGCAAGCGGCTTGAACGCAGCAGGAAAATCCGGTCCATCCATCACCTGAACGCTATGTTCTTTATTCACATACAGGCTTCCCGCGCCGCCAACAACGATAAGCCTAACCTTCGTGCCGGAAAGAACATCGCAGAGATGGGCAAGCGATTTTGAGTGATTCGGCAGGTCAGGCTCTGCCCATGCACCGAATGCATCCACAACCACGTCAAAACCTGCAAGATCATCCTTTGTAAGCGCGAACAAATCCTTCTCTACGAATGCCTTTGCACCGCTCTTATTCTCGCCGCGGGCAAAGCCCGTAACAGCAAGCCCTGCCGCCTGTGCTTCTGCAACGACAAGTTTTCCGACCTTTCCATTTGAGCATACAACTGCTACTTTCATATAAATCTCCTCGGGAGGTGTCCATCCTCCACTAAAAAAGTTTGCAAGAAGTTATTCTTTTATTCTTACAACATATACTATAGCGCAGTCACGATGTAATGTCAATAGAAATATCGAAAAAAAGATATTTTTTATTTCACCTTTCGCTATAATACGAAATTATATATGCCCCTGCCGCGACAAAGCCCGCGTTTCTGTAGGCGCGGCAGGCGTTTTTGTTGCTTTCCCGCACAAAAAGCACAGCCTTTCTGCCCTGTGCTTCAGCCCGCTCTGCAAGCAGAGATACAAGGGCGCAGGCAAGCCCCCTTCCCCGGTGCGCTCTGAGCGTGTACACGCCGCCAATCTGTATGTACCGCCTGCTTTTCGCATTTGTCTGCGCCTTTGCCACGAGAATACCGTCCGCCTCTGCGGCAAGCACAGTCTCATCTTCCAGGATGTGTTCCAGCCTGAGCCGCTCACTCGCCGCATTGGGTTCCATACGCACAAACAGCACTTCCTCCCGCACATAGCCGAGGTGCAGGGGCATAAGCCTGTCTGCATCTGAACGGATGCAGTCAAAGATACGGTAGTCCGTTACGCCCGCAGTTTTGCCGAGGGCTTGCAGTGCATCCCCTGTGTGCTCCATAAAAATAAAGTGCTTTGTTTCCCGAATTTGCTGAGGATGGCATTCCGTAAAGAGCCTGTGCAGAAAGCGCACATACGCAGCCTTTCCCATCAGGCAGAAGAGCGTCCTGTCGGCAAAAAAATCCGCCAGAGCACAGGCGATGGCACGGGTCCGCATGGGCAGGCAGGGAAGCAGGACGCTGCCCTCATTAAAGTACAGCACCCCCCATACAGTCCCTCCCCCGCAGATAAGATAGATGCCCTCTTCCCGCGCAAGAATTTTCTGCATAAGCAGGCAGCAGTATTTTTCGCGCAGGGCAACAAAGGCTTCCGCTGCGCGATACTGCGGCTCTCCCCGAGCCGCAATGATTGACGCTTTGCGCAAAGTCTAGTTTCTGAACGAGTGAATCGGCGCAGGAATGCGTCCGCCCCGCTTGATGAAGTCCGCACAGCCGAAGGAATTCACCTCTATGACCGGACAGCCGCCTAAAAGCCCGCCGAACTCCACCCAGTCCCCCGCCTTTTTGCCCGGAGCGGGGATAAGGCGCACGGCTGTGGTCTTGTTGTTCACCATGCCGATTGCCATCTCGTCTGCCATGATGCCGCTTATCGTGGTGGCAGGAGTGTCACCGGGAAGCGCTATCATATCCAAGCCCACCGAGCAGACGCAGGTCATAGCTTCAAGCTTTTCGAGCGTGATGGAGTGCTGCTTTACTGCATTTATCATCCCCTCGTCCTCGCTCACGGGGATAAAAGCGCCGGAAAGGCCGCCCACATTGGTGGAAGCCATCACGCCACCCTTCTTCACCATATCGGTGAGCATAGCAAGCGCCGCCGTCGTGCCCGGAGCCCCCGCGCCTTCAAGCCCTATTTCCTCAAGGATGCGAGCCACAGAATCACCCACAGCGGGAGTGGGGGCAAGTGACAGGTCAAGGATGCCGAAATCCACCCCGAGCCTGCGCGCCGCCTCCGTGCCGACGAGCTGTCCCATACGCGTAATCTTAAACGCCATCTTCTTTATGCCGTCCGCAAGTTCGTTTATGGGGCGTCCCCGGTATTCCCGCGCTGCGGCAAGGATAACGCCCGGACCGCTTACGCCCACGTTTATCACGCAATCGCCCTCTCCCGGTCCATGGAAAGCCCCCGCCATAAAGGGGTTGTCCTCCGGCGCGTTCGTGAACACAACGAGCTTGGCACAACCGTTCACCGGATTGTCTTTTGAAAGCTCGGCGGTCTCCTTGATGATTTCTCCCATGAGGCGAACCGCGTTCATATTGATACCGTTCTTCGTCGTCCCCACGTTCACGCTGGCGCAGACGCTCTCCGTGGTGGAAAGCGCTTCAGGGATGGAGTGGATGAGGATGTCGTCCGCAGGGGTGATTCCCTTCTGCACAAGGGCGGAAAAACCACCGAGGAAGTTCACCCCCAGCTCGTGCGCACAGCGGTCAAGCGTGCGGCAGTAATCCACGTAGCTTTTTGCCGCGCTCGCCCCCGCCACAAGCGCGATGGGTGTCACCGAAATACGCTTGTTGATGATGGGCACCCCGAATTCCTTCTCAATCTCCTGCCCCACCTGCACAAGCTTTTCGGCGCGGTGCATAACCTTGTCATATATCTTCCGGCACGCGGCGGCGGCATCGGAATCCGCGCAGTCGAGCAGTGAAATGCCCATCGTAATGCAACGGATGTCCAGCTTCTGCCGCATGAACATATTTACCGTTTCCTGAATTTCTACTGGCGAAAAAATCATAATGCTTTATTCTAGCTGATTGTAGAAAATATTGCAAGGAAACGGCAAACACGGGGCAGGGAAGCACAGAATTCCTACTGTCATTCGTAAGCGATTTTGTCAAGTTAAGCACCTAAAAATTTAGGGACTT
>CAKZZK010000026.1 GCA_937885235.1 uncultured Treponema sp. | reverse complement strand
GCAGCAGTTTGGCATTCCCGTCATGGGCACGATGGCTCACTCTTGGATAATGTCCTTCCCCAGCGAGCTTGAAGCCTTTGAAGCCTACGCAAAGATATATCCAGAAAAAACGATTTTTCTCATCGATACCTATGATACGCTTAAGAGCGGTATCAAGAATGCCATCAAGGCGGGGGCAAAGCTTGTGGAAAAAGGTTACAACTTCGGTGTGCGCCTTGATTCCGGCGATATCTCTTATCTGACACAGGAAGTGCGCAAGGAACTTGATAAGGCTGGCTTCCCGCAGGCATATATCTCCGTGTCCAACGAGCTTACCGAGGAGATAGTGGAAACGCTCGTGCAGCAGAATGCTCCTATCGCAAGCTGGGGCGTGGGCACGCACATGGTTACGGGTGGCAATGAGTCAAGCTTTACGGGCGTGTACAAGCTTGCCGCCCGCCACGATGCTGCCACGGGGCAGATGCAGCCGGTGATGAAGTTCAGCGATAATCCCGCCAAGTCCACAAACCCCGGCATCAAGAATGTCTGGCGCCTTTACGACAAGCAGGGGCTTGCCAAGGCAGATATCCTCGCTCTGGAACACGAGGTTCTTGAGACGGGCAAGGAATACCGCTACTATCATCCCCTCATCGACTACCGGCAGTTTGCGTTCAGCGCAAGCGAAATACGTCCCATGCTCAAAAAGCGCCTTGCGCAGGGTGAGCGGACCGAAGCACGCCTGCCTGACGCAGAGCAGCTCCGTCTGAGCCGCCAGACCATGCAGCGTGAAATAGAGACCTTTGACCCTTCATACAAGCGCATCCTGAATCCGCATATCTACAAGGTGTCTATGACGGAGGAACTGAAAAACCTCAAGCTCTCTTTCATCAACGCCAACATCAAGCGCGCGGAAGAGCTGAAATAACGGTAGGAGCCCCTAAAAACTGGAGTTTTAGGGGCTCCCTTGAGTGCTTCAAGCAGCGGTCATGCAATCAGGCTTTTGCCGGAACCTTCAGCGTTTTAAGATATTCCTTGTGCCCGTCTGGAACGCGGAAACTTTCAAGTGCTTTCTGTATTGCCTTGTTGTGGGTCCACGGCTCCAGACGGTGTTGCTCAATGCAGGCAATGCTTGCGTCATACTGCTTGGCAATGGCGGTGGCAAAGAACCATGCCTCCATCATTTTAAGGTAGTAGTCGTCGCCTTTTCTTGATGCAACCAGCTCAAGGTATTCGCTCTTGAAATCTCCGTCCAGAAACTCGTTCATGAGCATCCGTATTCCGAAGCGTGCGGTGTAGACATGGCTGCTTGCAATCCATTTTTTGACAAAGGGGAGGAGCGCCCCGTGATTTTTCTTGAAGACTCTGGGGCTTGACTGGTCAGAGACCGGCCAGCAGTCAACATAGGGAAGGAATCTTTCTACGGCGGCAATGCATTTGTCAAAATCCTTAATCATTGAGACTATAAAAAAGTGGATGAGGTTTTCTTCATAATAGCGGTGAGGGAGGATGCTCAAAAATTCCGCTTCCTTCTCCGTGCCGGAGAGTTTTTTGGCTATGGCACGCATATCGGGAGTGCGCACGCCGATTATCGTTTCTTTCGGAATGTTCGGCACAAGCTTTGCCTGAAAGTCGCGGTATGTGGCATCCTGACATTTCATCAGCATATTATAAACTGTCACGTTGTTTCCCCCTAATTTCTGTTCCTTATCTGCGGGCTGTGGATCGTCTTTTCCGCCGCGCCGATTCTCCGCTCCAGCTCCGCGATTTTCCCGATATCGTCAGCAAGTGCTTGGCAGATAATCAGACGGTCGAACGGGTCTCTATGAATAAAATCAAGCGTCTTTATTTGCTCAATATGATTTTCGGTAACAGGAATACTTAAAAAGTTTTCTTGTCTGCACATCTCCACAATTTCAGGGATTGAGCTTTTGTATTTCAGTTTTCCAAGACTCTGTTTTATCGCAATTTCCCAAAGCGACACTTTGCAGTAAAAACAATCTTCAGTGTCGATTATTTTGTGAGCCTTTTCTGAAAGATTTTCGTCATCGTTCAGATACCACAAAAGAGCGTGAGTGTCCAAAATATATTTCATCACATATACTCCGCAAAATCTTCCAAAGGCTCGTCAAAATCAGGGGACATATAAAAATCAGGGTCTTTGCCGATTCCAGCTTTACGCACAAAAGCTTTTGTTTTTTCAGCTTTCTTTCTATTTATGTTGTTTGCAATGTACGCAAGCAAAAAAAGCTGTTCTTCCATAGAAAAATCAAGAATTTGATTCTGAACATACGCCAATGCATCGCTCATAAAAATACCTCCACATCACTATTATACCACATAAATTTCTCTCCCTACAGCCGCGCCTCCAGCACCGCCCGCTTTGCGCTCTGGGCACTCCGCCATTGTCCGCTTCGCAGCGTTGATTCTTTGCTCCAGCGCCGCGATTTTCCCGACGATTTCCCGCTGTTCGTCGAGCAGCGGCACGGGGCTACAGTTTTATCACCGTCAGCATTGGAATATGCTCGAAATGCTTGTCTTGCGTCACGACCGTCATATTATTCGCCAACGCCGTCGCCGCTATCCACATATCATTCTCCGGCATAATGTTGCCGTGCGATTGCTGCTCGCATTTCAGCCTGCCGTATTCTGCCGCGACCTCTTTCGTCACGTCGAGAACTGGATACGGCGCACAAAAATCAAGATAGTTTTTTCGGTTCTGCTCGCGTTTTTGCGATTTTTCCGCACCGAAAAGAAGCTCCCCGATTACGACGGCAGGAATATATATGCGCTCCATATCGTAGACTGCCGAGCGAACCGTTGCGTTGCCGTTCAGCAGCCTGATAATCACGTTCGTATCCAAAATATTACCATTCATCTGGCTCAATCCTTCTGCACTCGTCCACAGCTGCCATCATCACGGCAGCATCCTCGTCGCTCAGGACTCCGAAAAACTTGTCGATGTGCTCCTGCGATGCAGTCTTTTGTTTTTGCTGTTTATACACAAGATAAGCCACATAATCGTATGCTTCTTTTTGAGCCGTTTCGTCAAGCGTTTCGTACATTTTCATCAATGCTTCGCCCATAATTAAACCTCCATATCCACTATTATACCACAGGTACAGCCTGTTTTGTAAGCCAGCTACCGCCCTTCCTACAGCCACTTCCTTAGCACCGCCCGCTTGCGCTCTGGGCATTCCGCCATCGTCCGCTTCGTTGCGCTGATTCTCCCCTCCAGCTCCGCGATTTTCCCGATGATTTCCCGCACGGAGATTTGCTATGCCCTACCACACAGTTTTTACGGGATATTTCGGAATAATTGTGTCGCGTGTGATAATCGTCAGGTTTTCAGTACGGGCTTGGCAGATAATCAAGCGGTCGAACGGGTCGTTGTGATGATTCGGCAGATTTTCCAGTTCGTCCAAATGTTTGGACGCAATCGGGAGAATCGAAATGTCTTTTTGCTTGCATAGCTCTTCAATCTGCGTTATCGAAAACTCCAAATCCAGCTTGCTGATGCTGTGCTTTATCGCGATTTCCCAAAGGGAAGCGATGCTCGTGAAAATCCGCTCCTCGTTGTCGATGATTTCGCGCACCCTTTCGGAAAGCTCCGAAGAATCGCGCAAGTATCATAAAAGTGCGTGCGTGTCGATTATGTACATCACATATACTCCTTGAAGCAGTCGGGCGTTTCGTCAAAATCGTCCGCCATCCAGAACCTGCCCGTAAGCCCTCCCGCGGTGCGTTTCGGTTTCTTTGACTGCACATTCTCAGCCGAACGCATATTGACCTTGTTCGCGATGTACGCAAGCAAATGCAGCTGCTCCTCGAACGAAAAAAGATTCACTTGGTTTTCAACTTGAGCCATTGTCATCATATCTTTACCTCCATATCTCATTATACCACATAATCTCTCCGCTCCTTACAGCCACTTCCTCAGCACCACCCGCTTCCGCTCAGGGCACTCCGCCATCGTCCGCTTCTTCTCTCCGATTCTCCGCTCTTTCTCCGCGATTTTCCGCTGTTCGTCGAGCGGCGGCATGGGGCTACAGCTTTACCACCGTCAGCCTTGGAATATGCTCAAAATGCTTGTCCTGCGTCACGACCGTCATATTGTTCGCCAACGCCGTCGCCGCTATCCACATATCATTCTCCGGCATAATGTTGCCGTGCGATTGCAGCTCTTTCTTGATTTCGCCGTACACCTCCGCGACGGAATCCGTGATGTCGAGCAGCGGATAGCGAGAACAAAAGTTTCTTGCGTTCTGCTTGTTCTGCTCAGTCCGCGCCGATTTTGCGGCTCCGAAAATGAGTTCGCCCAAAACGACCGAGCAGGAACACAGACCGCCGATTTTTGAAAGCTCTTTTATCAGCTCCCTGTCGCCGTTCAGAACGCGCACGATAACGTTTGTGTCCATCAAATTACCATTCATCAGGCTCTATTCTCCTGCATTCGTCAATCGCGCTCATCATCACTGCCGCATCCTCGTCCGACAAAACCCCGCAAAACTCTTCAAGCGGGTTTGTTTCCTTTTTCCGCTTCGACACGATGAACAAAGCAAAATCATAAAGCTCATTTTGCTCTGTTTCGGTCATCGTCTCATACATCTTCATCAATGCTTCGCCCATAATTTACCTCCATATCACCATTATACCACATAATTCCGCTTCCCGCTCCCTACAGCCATTTCCTCAGCACCGCGCGCTTTTTCTCCGGGCATTCCGCCATCGTCCGCTTTGCCGCGCCGATTCTCCGCTCCAGCCCCGCGATTTTTCCTATAGCTCGTCCACGAGAAGCACGGGGATTTCCTGCACTTGCTTGAGCTGCTTGTCGTTCGTCAGAAACACGTCGCAGCCGTATGCAATCGCGGTGGCGAGATGAATGGAGTCCATCCCCTTTATGCCCTTATATTTCGCGCGGATTTCCGCAGCCCGCTTCGTGGTTGCCTCATCTGCGGGAATCATTTTTATGTTCAGAATTGCCTTGAACCGATCGAATTCCATTATTTTCTGAAAATCCTGATTCCGGTACGGAAACACGAGATATTCGGCGTTCGTGATTGCGGAGGAAATGAAAGTGCAGTCGCTCTCGAAATGCGAGAACAAGAAATCCTGCACATTCTGCGTATACGGCTCGACGCTCTCCAGCGCGTAGATAATCGGAGCGGTGTCGAGATACAGCGAGTTATATTCTGTCATCGTCGCGCATTCTCCGTATGCAGACGGCGGGGTCTTCCGTCCAGACCTGCTTTCCCGGGTGGCAGAGCGAGCGCAGTTCCGCAATTTTCGCCGCCTTGTCCGCTTTTCTCTCGGCGATTGGCTCGTCAACCACCGTTATAATCACCCGCTGCTTGTTTTCCAGAACGAGCGTTTCCGTCGGCACACATACGCCGTTTTCGTAATAGCCGTTTACCGCTGTCATCATAAAAATACCTCCATACTCATATTATACCATAGTTTGACAATGACTTAAGCCCATTGTATCCGCTCCAGCTCGGCGATTTTCCTACAGCTCGTCCACGAGAAGCACGCGGATTTCCTGCACCTGCTTGAGCTGCTTGTCGTTTGCCAAAAACACGTCGCAGCCAGATTTAATCGCGGAAGCGAGCTGGAGAGAATCGGGAGTTTTTATGCTTTGATAAAAAGCACGGATTTGGGCGGCTTTTTCGGCTATTGAATCATCGATACATACTTTTTGAATATGAACATCCTGCAGAAAGGACTTGTATATGATGATTTTGGAAAAATTATTCTCCCGATACGGATAAACAAAATATTCCGTATCGGTGATAGTTGAAGTATAAAGGCTCGTCGAACTGTTCAGCGTCGAAAGCAAGAACTGTTCGACTTTTGTTGCAAAAGGCTCGAAGCCGTCCAAATAATAGATAAGCGAAGATGTGTCCAAAAAAACAGAACTCATACCCTGTCCTCGGCTCTCAATGCAGAGACGTATTCTTGCGGGGCTTC
>CAKZZK010000025.1 GCA_937885235.1 uncultured Treponema sp. | reverse complement strand
GGCTGTGCGGGATGCTTGCTCTGGCGGCGGCGCTGCCCGTCCTTCTGTTTTTGATAAATTACGCGGCGTATCATATGCATCCCGCGTGGGCGGAATATAAGACGTTCAATTCCCTGCGGGAGAGCGTCATGGATTACAATACGCTCGCGTATGAGGAGCACGCGGAGGCATACGAGGCGGCAGGCGTTACGAAAACGGAGCTTGCGCTTTTGCAAAGCTGGAATTACGCGGACACGGAGGGCTTTACCTCCGAGAAGCTTCGCACGATATACGATATTTTGTATGCGGACGGCGCGCATGCGCTTCGCATAAGCAGAGAGACGCTGTACGGGACGTTTCGCGAGCTTTGGACGCAGGTCAAGGCAAAGCCTCTCGCCCTGCTCTGGGTTTGGTGCGGCGTCGTGACGGCAGCGGTCTTCGTCGTGTCCATGCCTGCGATTACGTCCGTGGCTGCCAAAAACCGTTCCGTCTCGATGCAAAGCCGTTTTGCTTCGGCGCCTGTCGGGGGCTTTGCGTTTTCCGCGTATTTTTCCGCGCCCCGTGCGCGCGCGCTTCTCGTTTACCTCCTGTTTTCCGCGGGAATATTTGTCGGGCAGTGGTATCTCGTCTGCCTCGGGCGGGTCAAATGGCGCGCGGAAATCGGGCTGTTTCTCGCAGCCCTCGTATTATATGCCGCCTGCGTCACGGGAGAGGACATGGCAGAGGGCACGGCAGAAAAGGAAACCGCGCGGGAGAGCATAGCGTCCGCGTATCGTAAGAAAAGCTTTGCCGTTATGCGGTCAGAGATTGCCGCGCTGTTGTTTTTGTTTATGCTCCTGTTTCTTGCGGGACGGGAAGCCGTCGTGCTAAAGGACGATTTTTTCCGGCAAAAGGGCGGACATATCGTTGCGGATATTTACGATAAGACCTCGCTTTTTACGCAAAAGGAAAAGCTCGCAGGCGAAGGCACGGAAAACGACGTATTTCTCCTCGGCACCCCCGTATCGCTTACGGTGCGGCGCAGAATCGTTGCGAACGTCTACGAAATCGACGGGAGGTACGCGGGATATTTTCGGGGCTTCTGCTTTACGGGCGGCTGGATCATTCCCTCGCCCGCGGGACTCTCTTACGCAGAGGAAGCGGGCATTGTTAATCCCCTCCGCGCCCTTGCGGAGAGAAACGGCGTGTATCTTGCGGGAGAGAGGGAGGAAGCGGAGTTAATCGCGGCGTATCTGGGCGAAAGCCGCGGGAAAAATATTACGGCAAGGCAGATCGGAGAGCTGGACGAGGTGCCGATATGGAGCTTTCGGTAGGGGTGAAAAATAGAGGGCAGATGGACGGTCTGACCGGCACAATGCCATACGGCAAGGCGCAGGAGCAATACCGGCAGATGACGTTGTTTGATATGGTGGGCGATGAGACGGATGCGGAGCCGGAAAACAGACAGCCACTATGCAGAATATATGATTGGAGAGCGGACAATAGTTTGGAGCTTGTGTCGTTAAAAAGGGAATAGGCGTGACTATGGATGAAATCATTACTTATGTGAAAACGGAGAACCTGCTCGATGATGTGTGCCGGATCATAGACGATGCACAGCGCATGGCGTATCAGGCGGTGAATATCACGCTTGTGATGCGCAACCGGTATCTGGGAAGACGAATTGCCGATGAAGAACTAAACGGCGAAAACCGGGCTGAATATGGTGCGGAAATCATTGATAAGCTGTCAAAAGAACTTGCAGAGAGATATGGCAAGGGCTATATAAGACGGGCGTTATATCAGTATGTGCGGTTCTACCGTATGTTCCCAGAGATTGTGTACTCACCGAGTACACAATTCGCTGCAGATGAAAAAGTGAACGCAGTGAGTACATAATTCATTGAGGGGGGAAAAAAGTGAACGAGCCTCGTACACAATCTGAGCTGCTATCATGAACGCATTACAGGGTTTTGATTCAGGTGGAGGATGAGGCTGCGAGGAAATGGTATGCGAGGGAAGCCTATGGACAGATGTGGTCTGTACGCACTTTGCAGCGGAATATATCGTCGCAGTATTATTACAGGATTTTGAAAACGCAGGACAAGGCGGGTGTTGAGGATGAGATGAAACGGCTCACATCCCCTTATCAGGACAAGCTGGAGTTTATCAAGAATCCGGTGATCGCCGAATTTCTTGGAATGCAGGAGGATGTGTCGTATCACGAATCTGATCTGGAGCAATGCATCATAGACAATTTGCAGAAGTTTATGATGGAGCTTGGAAAAGGATACGCTTTTGTGGCGAGGCAACAGCATATCCGCACGGATAAAGAGGATTACTACATAGACCTTGTGTTTTACAACTATATCTTGAAATGCTTTGTGCTGGTGGACTTGAAGACACAGAAGATCACGCATCAGGATGTCGGGCAGATGGATATGTATATCCGTATGTATGATGATCTGAAAAAGCAGGCTGACGACAATCCGACGCTTGGCATCGTGCTTTGTACGGACACGGATGACGATATTGCGAGGTATTCGGTTCTTCACGACAACGAGCAGCTTTTCGCATCGAAATATAAGCTCTATCTTCCCACAGAGGAAGAGCTTCGCGCTGAGATTGAGACGCAGAAAGAGTTTTACTATCTCCAGAAGAAGGAGAACGAGGAAAAAACGGCAAAGGACGCTGAAGGAGGGAGCACAGATGAAGTTTGATTTTATTATCGGGAATCCGCCCTATCAGGATGAATCGAATGGAGAGATGCGTAATTACGCCCGTAATTACGCCCCACCGATTTACGATAAATTTATGGATGCCTGCTATGGAGTTGCAGACACAGTAGAGCTTATACATCCTGCAAGATTTTTGTTTAATGCCGGGTCAACACCTAAAGCATGGAATGAAAAATGTTGCACGATGAGCATTTTAAGGTTCTTCATTACGAGGAGGATGGAAATAAAATATCCAGTTTTCGGTAGTTTTCGCCAGCCGCGAAAACGGTTGCGAAAACGAAAACCCGCGATTTTACAATTTAAGTCGGATATGGTAAACTTTTGACGGTTCTATGTAAAGCAATAGGCAACGCAAGGAAAAGGAGAGACTATGTATTCGTTAGACGAGGTAAGAAGCACGGACCCCGAAATCGCGCAGGCGATTGCGGACGAGCAGGAGAGGCAGAACAGCCATATCGAGCTGATCGCGTCCGAAAACTGGGTAAGCAGGGCGGTCATGGCGGCAATGGGTTCTCCGCTCACCAACAAATACGCGGAGGGGTATCCCGGCAAAAGATATTACGGCGGCTGCGAATGCGTGGACGTCGTGGAGACGCTTGCCATCGAAAGGGCAAAGGAGCTGTTTAAGTGCGAGTACGCAAACGTTCAGCCGCATTCCGGCGCGCAGGCGAATTTCGCCGTGCAGTTTGCGGTCTGCGAGCCCGGCGACACCATTATGGGCATGAGCCTTGACCAAGGCGGTCATTTGACGCACGGCTCCCCCGTCAACGTTTCGGGAAAATATTTTCACATCGTCTCCTACGGCGTGGGCGACGACGGCTTTCTGGACTATGAGCAGCTGACTGATGAACTGATAGAAGCAATCAATGGCAGGGGTGCGATATTCCGTGAGATATTGGAACGGTTTGATGATAACCGCCTGAACAGCTTCAATTTCTTCACACGGTACTACTCCGATACGCTGAGAGAGATTTTTCTTTCTGCCCGTCAGGAGATAGACAAGGCAGGAGCTTTCCATAATACCCGTGTCTTGAAGAAAACTACAGCGTATGTCAATGAGGTGTTCAATCATATCCGTGAGGTTATGCGTGATGACTGGAACTTCGACTTCAACTCTGAGAGCGAAATGAAAGCGTTTCGGCTCAGTTTTGATAAGATAATCATACGGGGAAATGACAGGAACGATATTTACACCGTAGCCGACACTGCCCTCGTCAATTTCTTCTATGATTTCAGCTTTGCTATTCATAGCAAAAAGCTATATATTTGCAGCTGTAAGTATTGTGGTAAGGTATTCCTCGGAAAGAAAAACGCTGTATGTTGTGACGGTGAGGTATGTCAGGCTACATATCAGCGTGAGGTCAAGAATGCAAAGCGGCGTGAACGTGATAACAGCACATACAAGGTTTACCGCACAAGGCTCAGTAACTATATCGGTCAGCAGAAAACAAAACTGCCTGCCGAGGTGCTTGATGATCCTGCACTTGTAAAAAAATTCGATGAACAGCGAAAGGTATTCACCAAGCAGATGCAGGATATGCTTGATGAATATGAAGTGGATAACCGTCTGCCTGATAAGGAACTTGACGATTTCTATGAGAAGATGAAGCAGGAAGTTATGCGCTTTGTGTATGCTTTGGAAGCAGAAGCGGAGTAATCGGACTTTGATTCCAATGGAATCAAGGTTACAAATATGAAACTTGATTTACTCCCCAATATATGCTATGATAATAGTATCCCCACGGAATAGGAGCAACAGAAATGAAACGAATCATGATAATAGAAGATGAAACAGCCTTGCGTGATGAGCTGTCTGTCATGCTAAAAAATGCAGGCTATGAACCAATTGCTGTTACGGATTATGATAATGTATCGGAGCAGATGAAAGCTGTCAATGCCGATCTGATACTCCTTGACATAAATCTCCCAAATGTGAACGGCGAAACACTTTTGCAGGACTTCCGCAAGAAATCGATGTCGCACGCTCTCATTCGCTTGCCGCCGAACGCTCAACAATCCCCGATTGCTTGAAGGTCGATGCCGTCTCCGATGATGGCGACGTGATGTCTGTGCGCCATCTGGCATTCCC
>CAKZZK010000024.1 GCA_937885235.1 uncultured Treponema sp. | reverse complement strand
TACGACAAAGTCGCTTTCGAATTCTTGCGACAAATTCCCTTACGAATAATAAAAATTGATAAATTGTCATTTTATTGATTGACAAAGAGATTAAAATCGGTATAATGATTGACATCAAACGGGAATCTGTAGTATTATGAACGACGTTATACAGATGACTGAAATTTTATAGCGAGGTTATATACTATGGCAGTACCAAGATCAAAAACTTCAAAAGCCGTAACAAAGAACAGGCGTTTTGTCAATATGCGCCTTAAGGCTCCCCACTTAGTTGAGTGTGCCAACTGTGGCAACTTGATTATGCAGCACCATGTGTGTCCGAAATGCGGTTTTTATAAAGGCCGTCAGGTGATTACTCCTGAAGTAAACGGCTAAATTTAATTGCTAGGAGAAAACAATGGCAGAAGACGAATTATTTGCTAAGATGCAGAAAATCATTGCTGAGAAGCTGGAGATTGATCCTTCAAAGGTAACGCTGGAAGCTACATTCCGTGGTGATCTCGGTGCAGACAGCCTTGATACCTATGAACTGGTGTATGCTATCGAAGAAGAAACAGGTATCCAGATTCCTGATGAAAAAGCAAATGAATTTGAAAGCGTGAAGGATGCTTACGACTTCATCAAGTCTCAGCAGAAATAAATTCTAGTCAAGAGAAGCTTGAATAGGGAAAAGCACAGTACTTTGTCTGCTGTGCTTTTTTTGTTTTAAACAGGTGGGTGAAAATGTACAGACAGCACAAAAAGCAAGGGCGGAAGCTGGAGCCAGCACGAAAGAAAGAACTTGAATCATTCTGCAGGCAGCAGCGTTTGCATTTTAGGGATCTCTTTATCCTCGACTTGGCGTTTCACCATCGCTCTTATTCAAATGAAAACACGGCATACCAGCATTATAATAACGAGAGGCTTGAATTTTTGGGCGACAGCGTGCTTGGTCTTGCCACAGCGGCATTCCTGTACAAGGATATGGAAAACCCTGAAGGCGACCTGAGCAAAATCAAGTCCTCCGTCGTGAGCGAACAAGCGCTTGCCCGCATTGCAAAGGAAAAACTGCATATAGACAGATATCTCATACTCGGCAGGGGCGAAGAGCTTTCTGGCGGCAGAAAGAAAAATGCCATCCTTGCTGACGCTGTGGAAGCCGTCATAGGTGCGCTGTACATTGATTCAGGCTATGCGGCGGCGGAAAAGTTCGTGCTAAGCCTAGTTGTCCCGGAAATCCGCATAGTGCAGGATGACAAGGGCGAAAAAAACTATAAATCCATCTTGCAGGAATATTACCAGCGTATCTATCAGGATAATCCCCGCTACGAACTCGTAAAGGTCTCCGGTCCTGACCATGACAGGACTTTCTCTATGCTCGTGTACCTCGGAGACGTGCGCTATGGTCCCGCCAATGGCAAAAACAAAAAGAGCGCAGAACAAGCAGCCGCGCGGGAAGCATGCCTGGCACTGGGTATCGATACTCCGTTCCCGCTGTGAGCTATTAGTTGTTGCTAATAAAGAAAAATTGTTGATTATTTTGCATAAATATGTAATACTTGCGCATAACGGGCTTCGTAAAATCTCTGTGTGATTTGACAGAAGCCCTCCAATTCCTGTTAGTGCAAGAATTGGCATTATTAGAGGAGTTTCACTATGGCAAAACTGCAAGGCTCTTTCACTGCAATGATTACCCCCATGACCGCAGATGGTTCTGTGGATTATGAAGGGTTCCAGAAGAATGTCCTGTTCCAGCTGGAACAGGGAATTGACGGGCTTTTACCATTGGGGACGACGAGCGAGACGCCGACCCTTGATGAGGACGAGGAAGACAAAATCCTCGACATTGTCAAAACCCTTGTCGGCAAATGGAATGCCGACCACAATGCGCAGGTAAAGTTTATTGCAGGAGCGGGCAGCAATAATACCCGCGATGCCGTACGCTATGTGGAACGCGCCAAGAAATTCGGTGCCGACTATGCGCTTGTTGTAACCCCCTATTATAATAAGCCGAGCGACGAGGGCATATTCCGCCATTTTGAGGCTGTTTCAAAAGTCGGTATACCTATCCTCGTCTATAATATCCAGGGACGCACCGGCAAAAATATCTCCGTACCGCTGCTGCAGCGCATCGCTGATTTGCCAAATATTGCGGGTGTAAAGGAAGCGAGCGGCAGCATCAGCCAGATGATGGAAGTGATAGAGAAAGTTGTTTCCAAACATCCCGATTTTGCCGTGCTCAGCGGTGATGACAGCCTTACGCTTCCCCTCATTGCGGCAGGGGGAGACGGCATCATCTCCGTCGTCACAAACCTCTGTCCCGCGCTTATGACAGAGTTAGCGCATGACTGCTTAAAGGGAGACTTTGGTGCGGCACGCAAGATTCACTATCGCCTGCAGCCGTTCTTTCGTGCGGCATTCTGCGACGGCAACCCCTCATGCATTAAATATGCCATGAATGTGAAAGGCTTGCCAGCCGGTTCCTGCAGGCTGCCCCTCGTGGAGCCCAAGCCGGAGGCAAAGGAAATTATCAAGGCTGCATTGCAGACTTGTAATTTGTAGCAATATTAGAGAAGGAAAATTTATATGAGCAAGATTCCCGTAGGGGTATTGGGTGCCACCGGTATGGTGGGGCAGAGATATATCAAGCTTTTGGAAGATCACCCGTGGTTCGAGGTAACATACGTAGCCGCCTCTCCCCGCAGTGCCGGAAAGCCATACAGCGAGGCAGTGGCAAACCGCTGGCTCATCGGCGCGGACATTCCTGCCGCAGTAGCAGGACTGATTGTTCAAGATGCCAATGACGAAAAGCTTGCTTTGGGTAAGTGCCGTTTTGTATTCAGTGCACTTGAAATGGGCAAGAATGAAATCAAGGCTCTCGAAGAGCGCTATGCAGCAGAGGGCATTCCCGTGGTAAGCAATGCGAGCGCGAACCGTTGGACGGAAGATGTACCCATGCTTATTCCTGAGATAAACAGCGACCACATTGATGTCATCAAGGACCAGCGTCTGCACCACGGTTGGAAAGAAGGCTTCATCGCCGTCAAGCCAAACTGCTCTTTGCAGACCTATATGATGCCTCTCTACGCACTCATCAAGGCAGGCTATCCGGTGAAGCGCATGATAGTGACCACCTTGCAGGCGGTGAGCGGGGCAGGCTATCCCGGAGTTCCCAGCTTTGATATGATAGACAACATCGTCCCGTATATTTCGGGTGAAGAGGAAAAAACTGAGCGCGAATGCCTTAAAATTCTCGGCTCTCTTTCAGATGGAAAGATTGTAAATGCAGCTTTCCCGCTTGTCAGTTCCACCTGCACCCGTGTCGCGGTGGTTGATGGACACACAGCAACAGTGAGCCTCGAATTTGACCTCCCCGAAGCTAAAAAGCCGAGCCTTGCCGAAATTGAGCGTGTATGGACATCGTTTGTTTCCGTGCCGCAGGAATTAAAACTTCCCTCTGCGCCTGAACATCCGATTGTCGTGCGTCATGAGGAAAACCGTCCTCAGCCGCGCCGCGATCGTGAGACGGAAAAGGGCATGGCATGCGTGATAGGACGCTTGCGCAAGTGCAATGTCTTTGACGTGAAATTTGTCGCCCTCAGCCACAACACCAAGCGCGGTGCAGCCCTTGGTGGCATTTTAAATGCGGAGCTGTTAAAGGCGAAAGGATATTTCGATTAAAGTTCAGTAAATCAGTCAAGCTATAAAGCCTAAAAAAGCGCGTGCATTGATAGCACGGGCTTTTTCTTTATTATCGGGCGTATTCGATAATCCGTGTTTCACGAATCATTGTAATCTTGATGCGTCCCGGATACTGCAAATCCGTTTCGATCTGCTTGGCGATCTGCTTGGCAAGGTGCTTTACGTGGTCGTCAGGAATCTTCTCGTTGTTGACGAGTATCCTCAGCTCTCGGCCTGCCTGTATTGCATACGCTTGTTCCACACCGCTGAACTTCTTCGCAGTCTCTTCCAGATTTTCCAGACGCTTGATGTAGTTGTCCACGGTCTCGCGCCTGGCTCCCGGACGGGCTGCACTGATGGCATCGGCAATTTGGACAAGCACCGCTTCGATGGTCTGCGGCTCTACGTCATTGTGATGTGCCGCGATGGCATTCACAATGCGCGGTTCCTCTCCCATCTTGCGCGCCATATCCGCACCGGCTTCGGCATGGTTCTGGTCGCTGTCAGACTCAGCCCCCTTGCCGATGTCATGCAGCAACGCGGCACGCTTTGCAAGTTCGCGATTTGCACCAACTTCTGCAGCAAGCATACTGGCAATTTCCGCCACTTCCTTGGAGTGGGTAAGGACGCTCTGCCCGTAACTAGTACGGAAATACAGCCTTCCGATTGCACGGACGCCTTCCTGACTCATGTTGTGGATGCCGAGGTCAAAGAGGGCGCGTTCTCCCTCTTCGTAAATCTTCTGCTGGATTTCCCTCGTTACCTTCTGCACGATCTCTTCAATGCGCGCAGGATGGATGCGTCCGTCGGTGATGAGCCGTTCGAGGGCTACGCGGGCAATCTCCTTTCGCACGGGGTCAAAGCAGCTGATGACCACAGCCTCAGGCGTATCATCGATGATGATATCCACGCCGGTAAGCGTTTCAAGGGTGCGGATATTGCGTCCTTCACGGCCAATGATGCGCCCCTTCATTTCATCGCTCGGCAGGGAAACAGTGGCGACTGTCAGCTCGCCGGTCGTCTCCGTGGCAAGCCTCTGGATTGTCGCAACGAGGATTTCCTGAGCCTTTTTGTCCGCAACGAACTGGGCTTCCTGATCAATCTTGTTGAGCAGAACCTGTGCGTCATGGCGGGCATCATTTTCAAGGCTCTTGATGATGAGCGCCTTTGCCTCATCTGCGGTAAGCCCTGAAATGTGCTCCAGCTCTTGTCGGAGCCCCTCTTCCTTCGCAGAGAGCGCCTGCTCCCGCTTACTCATCTCCGCAATACGCCCCGCAAAGTCTTTTTCCCTTTTGTCAAAATCCTGACTGCGCTGCTCCAAAAGCTCTTCTTTTTTGGCAACACGGTTTTCATAAGACTGCAATTCCTTGCGGCGTTCACGATTCTCCCGTTCCTGCTGGTTTCGGTCCTGAATGAGTTGTTCCTTTGCTTGTAGCAGAATCTCTTTTTTCTGAGCTTCGGCTTCCTTTATGGCATCTTGTCTAACGCGCTCGGCACGTTGTTCCGACGCGGAAAGTTGAAATCTGGCATAAATCCAGCGAATAGTCCATCCA
>CAKZZK010000023.1 GCA_937885235.1 uncultured Treponema sp. | reverse complement strand
ACCTGTTCCTGCTGTTTTTTTCTTTTTTATCTTGACAAAAGGCACAACATATCAGGTTTCTGACGACGATGGTATACAAGCAAATCATTGCCATTTGCATTGTCCCGTGCTAATGGTTCGTAACGATCAATCACATAAATTCCTTTGGAATTTGCATACTGTTTTATCTCCTCACTATTTGTGTCTACATACAAATCATCAAAGCAATTTGCTTCTTGCACATGTTCCAGAATGTGTTCATATAGTTTTTTCCCGCAAAAAGCAATTATAGAATAACTTTATGAATGCTACAGAATTGGGAAAGTTGTATTCAGAGAATATAAGACGGATACGGCAAGCAAAAAATTTGAGTCAGGAAAAACTAGCAGAGTTAGCTAATGTTAGCCCGCCATATATAAGTGAAATTGAAAACCAAAAAAAGGTCGGTAAGTTTGAAACCATCGCGGCAATTGCCAATGCGCTTGAGGTAGAGCCTTATGAGCTCTTCCTGCCCGCCGGCAGTGCAATTACACATAACGAGCGTCGCACCAAGGATTTAATGAAACGCCTGCGCAATAATTTCAGTGAGCTGGTAGATACTATGGAAGAGTTTTTATCTGAATGAACCAATACAATAATCTGCATAAAATGCTTGCTTTTTTATGCAGATATGGCTTCTTTTTCTGCATAAAATATGCTATTCTTTATGCAGAAAAGGTTTGATTATGCATAAATTCGATTATTCATTTTTGGATGAGGGCTTGCTTCCTGCTAGTCTCGTGAATATCACGGCTTCTATTTCTTCTCTCAAGACGATGGAGCATTTCCGAAAAGATGCCCACCAGAAGATTTTTACAGAACTGGAGGTCCTTGCGAGGGTTCAGTCAGTAAAGAGTTCTAACGCGATAGAAGGAATCGTCACAAGCGATGAGCGCATCATCCAGATTGTAAACCAGAACAGTGCGCCGCTCAATCACAGCGAAGCAGAAATCGCAGGCTATCGTGATGCCCTGCAAATCATCCATACCGGCTATGAAGCACTTCCATTTTCAGAGCAAACAGTTCTTTCTTTGCATAAAACCTTGCTTTCCGCTACCAATTATGAATTCGGTGGAAAGTATAAGGCGGAAGACAATATTATTCTTGAAATTGACTCAAATGGTAACAGGCGTGTGCGTTTTGCTCCAGTTCCTGCGAGTGAGACGGGTTTTGCTATGCAGCAACTTTACTTTGCGTATATGGATGCAGCATCAAATGCCAATATAAACCGACTCCTCTTAATTCCCTCCGTTATTCTGGATTTTTTGTGCATTCATCCGTTCAAAGATGGAAACGGCAGAATGTCACGGCTTCTTTCCCTGCTTCTCCTTTATAAAAATGGCTACGATGTAGGAAAATATATTTCTTTTGAAGAACAAATAAACAACAACAAGGTATGGTATTACGAAGCCTTACGGAAATCTTCTGAAAATTGGCATGAAAGCGGAAATGACTATTTTCCTTTCATTCAAAACTTTCTGACAATGCTTTACAAATGCTATCAAGAACTTGACAAACGCTTTGCCGTGGTGAATTCAAACAAGGTTTCAAAATCTGCCCGCGTAGAAGCCACCATGCTGAACAGCCTGCTTCCCATCTCAAAAGCCGAAATCTGCCACATTCTTCCCGATGTAAGCCCGACTACGGTGGAACTCGTCCTTGGTCAAATGATAAAACGCGGACTCATCACAACTATAGGAGCAGGGCGCGGAACAAAATATATCAGAAAGTAGGAAACGCCTGCTTTACAGTATTCTATTTTGAGAAGCGCTCTATTTTGCACTCGTGCATAGGCTCCGAAGAAATTCCTCTGCCAAGGCGAGGGGGACATTTGCCATCTGCTTTTGCTCTTTATAATCCGCCATTGAAAAACGAATGCCAAAAAGCGCTTCGTTTGCCTTTAGCACGGTGGACAGGCTTTTTGCTTTAAGGTTTTCTTCTGCCTTCACTTCCATTGGATAGAGCGTGGCACCCTGCATGGCAAAATCTATTTCCAATGTAGAATTTTCATTTGTGTAATAATACAGGTTTCTTCCCGAAGTTCCTCCGGTGGCGAGGGCGCTGTAAAATTCCTGAGCCACATATTGCTCCGTAAAGCTTCCCTTGTATGTGGAAAAAGCATTGTTCCCGACAAGGATTTCTGCAGCCGGAGTCTCTGCCATTGCGCCAAGAAGTCCAAGGTCATTTATAAAAAGCTTAAAACAGCCAAAATCTTCATAAAACTTCAAGGGCTGCTCCAATTTTTTTACGCGGCTGACCTTATGTATGACGCCTGCGCTTATGAGCCATTGGATTGCATTTTCAAAATCCTTAGCCCGCCCGCCAGACTTGATGGCACCATAGATGAACTTTTTATTTTCTTTTGCAAGCTGGGATGGAATGGATTTCCACACAAGGTTGATTTTGGGAATCTCATTCTTGGGAGCGTGCTTTGATATATCCATCATATAATCTGAAAGGATTTGATTTTGGATTGCCCGTGCCTTCTGTAAGTCTTGTTCTTCAATATAACTTAAAACGACAGCCGGCATTCCTCCAGTAAAATAATACTGCCGTAAAAACTCGGTAAGCTGATGGTTGAGGGCGTTCAATTCTTGCCATCGGTGTTCCCTTATCTGTTCCACGAGGATATCTTTCCCCAATGCCAAAAGGAATTCCATAAACGACAGGGGATACAGGTTCAGGCTGTCTATCTTGCCGACGGGGAAGCCGCTTCCGTGATGGTCTATAAGCCCAAGCAGTGAGCCTGCAACTGCAACATGGTAGCGCGGGGCATCTTCACAAAAATATTTTAGAGCCGTCAGCGCTTTGGGGAACTCTTGGATTTCGTCAAAGATAATGAGGCTTGTCTCAGGATTGATTTTCGTATCCGCAAGCGCAGAGAGATTTCTGATAATTCTTTCTATATTATAGTCTGCAAAGACGTTTTCCAGCTGGGGATTATTGTCGCAGTTTATATAAGCGCAGTTTTCGTATTCGCTTTTACCGAATTGCTTTAAAAGCCAAGTCTTCCCTACCTGCCGCGCGCCCTCTATGAGCAAAGGCTTGCGGGAGCGGGAAGCTTTCCATTCCCGCAAACGGGCATACAAAAAACGTTCCATGAGCCCATTATACACTTTTCTAGGGGAAAATAAAGCGCTGCATCACACTTTTCTAGGGGAAAAATACAGAAAATTTAACACTTTTCTAGGGGAAAGTGTTCTAGCGCCGTCCGAAGGCTTCAAGGTTTGCCAGCCCCCGCTTGAATTGGGGAATCCGTGCGCAGGCAGTGGTGTTGAGGGGGGAACGGTCCCCGCGAGACAAAAAGTGGTAGGCGACACCGGCTATCATGGCGCCGTTGTCACCGCAGAGCTTGAGCGGCGGGAAGATGCAGTTCAGCTCCGTGTGCTCGGCGAGCAGTGCCCTCAGGCGGGAGTTTGCCGCCACACCACCGCCTGCTACTATAGTAGTAAGCCCCGTATCTTCGACGGCGCGCATAAGGCGTGAAAGCAGCGTGCGGCATGCCGTTTCTTGGAACGATGCCGCAATGTTTGCAACGGTCTTTTCATAGCCCTTGTTCAAGAACATATCAGCCTGATGAATGACTGCCGTTTTAAGGCCGCTGAAAGAAACATCATAGCGATGATCCCCCTTGTCCATTTTGGGAATGGGGAAAGAAAACGCACGGGCATCCCCCTGCTGTGCAAGGCGGTCTATGATTACCCCTCCGGGATAGCCTAGGTCATAGTACTTTGCCACCTTGTCGAAGGCTTCCCCCACGCTGTCATCAATCGTAGTGCCGAGTATGTCCATGCTGTCAACGCCGCTGACGCGCGCAATGATGCTGTGCCCCCCGCTGACAAGCAAGCCGAGATACGGGTAGGCTATGTCAGCGGCAAGGTGGGCGGCATAGAGGTGACCGAGCATATGGTTTACGGCGATGAATGGCTTCCCTGTTGCCCAGGCAAGCGTTTTGCCAAAGGTGACTCCCACAAGCAGTGCGCCCATGAGCCCGGGGCGGTTCGTGGCGGCAATGGCATCCACTTCGTCCATGCTAAGCTGCGCTTCGGAAAGCGCCTGCCTGACCACGGGCAGAATCCATTCCACGTGCTTGCGGCTCGCTATCTCCGGCACGACGCCTTTGTAGACTTCGTGGAAGGAAATCTGCGTGGCTACCACATTGCTCAAAATCTTCTTTCCGTCTTCCACAATGGCGCATGCCGTTTCATCACAAGAGCTTTCTATACCTAAAACCTTCATATTCAACCTCTGTTCAGCTCTGAGGGCGTGACGAACACATAGCCCGCCTTGACAAGCTGCGGATAGATGTCGGCAAGCAAAGCCGGCAGCACGGAGACAGATTTGTCAACGTGCCCAATCATTATAGCCACTCCGTTTTTATTTGCAAGTGCCAGACCATGCAAAAGCTGGGCAAGCATCTCCTCCCGCTCTATCACGTTGTCGAGGAAGATGTCTCGCGAAAAGATGTGCATATTGCGGCTTGCCGCCGCTTCGGGAGCCTGCGTGTTTACCGTGGTGCGGGAATCCACAAAGTAAAGCCCCTGCTCCAAAACCACGTCGAGCACAGCGCCGATGAGCACGACGTTTTCAGTGATGAGCGAGCCTTCATGATTGTTCAAGCCCTTTACGCCGCCACCAAGCTCTGCAATGTTCGTGCGGATGACTGCCTTGACCTGCTCTGGGCTCATGGTGGGCTGCACAGAGCCTGGTCCCGGGTTTATGGCGAGGTTTTCTGCCTGCATAGGCTGATGCAGCATGAGCTCCTTGCCTGAAGCGCGCACGAGCGCAGAGCACTCTGCGGTGTGCGAAAGTCCCGGCAGCATGGCGATGGCGAGGGGAAACGGCAGCTTTGTATAGGCTTCAAGCCTTTCCACGCTTTGCCCTGCGTCATCGATGATGATGGCAAGCTTTGCGTGCTTTTGCGCAGGCGGAATGGCGGGCTGCTGGTTGACAGGTATTGCGGGTTTGTTTGTCTTTGCTTCCGGCTTCTCGCTCTGTTCGATATCGACAGGAATTGGTTCCTTTTCTGGCTCCGGCCGCACAGGTTCCTGTGCTGTATTCGGCTTTTCCGCTTCGTTTTGCGTATTTTCTTCTATATATATGTATGTTTCCGCAGGCTCATCAGTGCCCGCATCCCTGAGCAAAACGTTCAGCAGCAAAAAAACGAGGGAGAGCACAATGATACAGCTTGAAAGGATGAACACCTTCCTCCCGTCAACAAGATTTTTCATCGCCATTATCCGCTCATTCTATCCATAGAGTCTATAAATTTCAATAATTCTTAAAGTTGTGTCATTCGTAAGCGATTTTGTCAAGTTAAGCACCTAAGGAAACGCTGATTAAAGACCGTATTCTCCCCTTGTACCCATCGGGAACCAAA
>CAKZZK010000022.1 GCA_937885235.1 uncultured Treponema sp. | reverse complement strand
CAGTTTGTCGAAATTACCACTCAGAATGTTCTCAAAAAGCTGTATCGTCTTGGGAATACTTACGCACCGGACGTCGCCGGTAAGATATCCCTTGACGTAGTGGCTCTTCTGAAAAAAGCTGAAGCAATACTGGCAGTTGTAGGCGCACCGGCTGTACGTATCAAAGCTCATGGGCATTGAACAGTCCAGAATCTCCGCGCTCCAGCGTGGAGAGGCGTAATCTGTCCTTGGCTTCTTCGGCATGGATCCCTCTGTGGAGGTCAAAACCTTAGCTCCATCTCCCAATCTTCCCCCCTCCTTCCTGTGATTTTTCCGCCCAGCGAGGCCCAGAAGTTCCGTCCATGCTCGTTCATGGCAGTTCGCAGGGTCATCTTCCGAATCCCCCAGCTCCGGGCTTTGGTGATCTCATACATCATGATCTGCGTCCCCAGCCCTTGATGCTGTCTGTTCAGAAGCACGGCCAGATCAACAATACGGATATGATCCTGCCCTCTGCTTCCGGCAAAGAAAGCAGCACCATCCTCGAAGATATCACAGAAGAAATGCTTCCCGCCCTGCCATTGGGCCGTTCTGATGTAGGCATGGCTCTTCTTGACGTTATCGCTCCCACATCCATAACAGATGTCGTGAAGTATCTGCTGATCTCGCCTGGAGTTATCAAATGGGCGGCAATTCATCTCTGTAATCCTTCGAGGGCAGGTCGTTATACTCAGAAAAATGCCCTGTAGCCAGAAAATACCCCATACGCTCCTTGCGAATGCCTCGCCAGTCGTTCAGCTCTCCAACAGCGCGATGGTCGAAATGCTCCGGCCGGAAATGCCACAGCAGGTTCCAGTCGGCGCCTATAGGGGCCAATTTCTGCATCTTCACAAGCTCCTCCAACTGCCGGTCGATGTAATAACCAACATAGCGGGTCTTGAAAAACAGCTTCTTATAGGCACACAGCGAGGTCTCCAGGTTCCAGTATGTTGTGGGAACAGAGGGGAATTTTCTCCTCAGCCCCTCAAACAGCTCCTTCTTTCCCAGGGCGTAGCACTCCATCGTGGAAAGCAGAAGGCTCTTCCCGAACCGGCGCGGGCGGCTCAGAAAGTAGGGCAGCCCGCTCTGCGCGAGCTTGTGCACAAACGCTGTTTTGTCCACATAGACAAATCCCTCTTCGCGGATTTTTTCAAAGCTCTGAATGCCGATGGGCAGTTTTCGTGTGTTCGTCATGGTTTGATTATAGCACTTACCTGGGGAAGGTGGCAACCGATAAAGGTAATGGCGATTTTTTCATACCCTCCCGCTATATCCGCTGGTACATGAAAATACAGCCCTCGTCGTACTTGGGCTTTACGTGCAGCTGTACGAACTGCTCCTGCTCAGGGGCAGGCGTGAAAAGCCCTTGAGCTTGTTCCAGCTGTCCTTGAGCTTTTCCTTTTCTTTCTTGCTTGTGCTGGAGCTGCTGTCGTCGGAAGAAGCCGAGCCGGACGTGCCAGATGATGCCGCAGCCTGCTTCTGTGCCTCCTCTTCGGCTGCCTTGCGGGTTTTATTCTCAAACTCGCCTACACCAGAAAGATCCCTTCGGATATAGGTATTCTCTTCATCTAAAGAACCGGAGAAGGAACTGGTATAACCAAGCGCCTTGAGTGCCGCCTGATTCTTGAGCTTGAGGCGTGTTCCTACGAATGCGCTGCTGTCTGTGCTTCCTTCTCTGTCATATATTTTGAAAGTTCTTTTTCCAGTGCAATGCCAGCCGCTATGTAGCGGGCAAATACATCCGTGCCGTCCCAGCCGTCGGGCATTTTGCGGCGCAGATCTGCCGTAATGTCGCCGTCCCCGCACAGCTCCGCGCTGAGCTTGCTTAGCAGCGTGTAGTATGCTTCTGTCATACGCGAAAACTTATCGCCTTCCGTCATGCCGGTTTCTCCAAAAATGTATGATAAAGGCAGGACGGATGTCCCCGCCCTGCTTGGTCCCTAGTTCGTAGACTTGGTGAAAGTGAAGATACTTTATACGCCCCAGAACCATTAAGCTGGCTATCCTCAAGGCTATTGCGCAATGTTGTATAATTTGCTGCGGTAGCTGGGTTCATAAGGTCATAATAATAATAGAGATATATTTTAGAGTTTTTATTTATACTTAGATAGGTTCCGCTCAAAAGACCTTTTATATCATATATTCCCTCTTCATCCTCTGCGCCCTCGACTTTGGTAAAGGTATATGTACCCTTAATAAGCCCGTGAGACTCTTCGTACTCTTCCGAGCTAAAGCATTTTGAAAGGGACTGCGCTATGGTCATGCTCGTATCAGTATCGCTCCACTGCCACTCATACGCGGTTTCATTGCCATCGAATGCATAAGCATAAGTACCAATCATATTCTGATAGAAATACGTGTAGCCCGCAAGTTCGCTGTCCGTCGGCGTGCTGGAGCTATCCTTATCCGACTCTGTGCCAGAACTGCTGCTGTCATCATCGTTGCTGTTTGAGCATGATGCCATCGTGAATGCCAGTGCCACCGTCAGCAATACCGCGAGTACGGCGCACCATCTTCTTGTCTTTTTCATTATGAACCTCTTGGTTTCAAATATTTTGCGTATTATAGCGCACCCGCCTCCCTCGTTTTGGTGAGTTTTACTCACTAAAATGCAGTTTTTTTTGAAAATTTTTTCGGCGGAGGAACAGTTTTGGCAGAAGTCTTGGCAATGGCGGACGCTTTGTGCTATACAGGGGCAACGGGTGCACGAAATGCCCACGATGCTTACGATACAGAATTCAGACAAGGTGCTTGTGAGTGCGCTCAGGAGCGTGATACGGCTGCACCCGCAGGCAAAGATGACGGTGCGCAACAAGAACGACGGCTTTTACAGCGAGGCGAACATACGGCATCTGGGGGAGCTGAAGCGTCTTGACGATGAGGGCAAGCTGACATCCACCAGGCACGAACTCATCGAACTGAATTGGCTACACTAAGAAACGCTCGATACGGCACTCGTGAGATTTCTTCACCTCATCGTAATTTATCCCTACAAAAAGCAGGTCTCCTGTATAATGAGAGAGCGAATCAAAGTACTGCTTTTCACGTATCTGGGAAAGCGACCCCTCTGTACTGCCATTTCGCTTGAGCTCGACAACCATGGCCGGCATATCCGGAACGAAGGGGATGAACACCACGTCGGCGAAGCCCTTGCCGGCAGTCATCTCCTTTATGACGGTGTACTTGTTGAGCGCGTAGATGTACGCAAGATAAATCGCGGACTGTAGCGCGTCCTCGTTGTTGTAGCTGCGGTTGCTCGTCACGTGGATATGGCTTGCGTCAAGAGCCCGCGCCACCGCCTCCCCGTTGCCCCTAAGCGTCTCGCTAAGCAGTTCCTTCGACGAGCGGATAATCCAGTCCGTCATCCCGTACTCCCCCATCACGGAGACCGCGTTCTCCCATTCCATCCGTATCTCTCGGTTCGGAATGCGGCAGGTCTTTTCCTCCCTGTCGTAGGAAAGATAGCCCAGATGGATCAGGTAGGTGAGCACGTCATCCCTGCTCTTGAATTCCGTCACCGTGTTCATGAACGTCGTCACGTTCACATCGACGCTCTCCCCCGCAAGCATACGCACCACGGCGTCCTTCGTCCCCGCAAAATTCATCTCGATGCGGTCGGATATGACGGCATAGGTGGAGGTCATACCCCAGTAACTAGCGCACTCCCCTGCCAGCACTGACTTCACAACGGACTCGGGGTTGTAGATCTCAAGGCCGTGCTGCGTGTAGCCGTCATACCACCTCTTGCATTCCTCAAAGTCAAGGCCATACCTTGTGCACAGCTCCCGTACCTCGGCAGCAGTAAAGCCGATATACTCCGCAAGGATGCCCGCGTCAAGGGCCGTATATTCGTCAAAATTGTTCAGCTTTGACTGCACTTTGTCGCGCACCACCGGCAGGATGCCCGTAATATAGGCGAACGCGATAGCGGGGCGTAGGGGGTTGCTCTTGAAAAGTCCGTTCAAGAAGTCGAGGTACTGGTCAAAGAGCCCGCTGGGGACGGACTCGCGCATAAGCACGTCATACTCGTCCATGATTATTGCGAACGGAATGCCCGTTCCGCCAAAGACCTTGAGGATTGAGTCGGCCACGGAATAATGGCTTTTAATAGCTATGTCTGGA
>CAKZZK010000021.1 GCA_937885235.1 uncultured Treponema sp. | reverse complement strand
AAAGTCCCTAAATTTTTAGGTGCTTAACTTGACAAAATCGCTTACGAATGACACACTTTTTCGCTTTTTTTTGAAAAAAATTTATTTATCCTCCCATTTAGTCGCTAGGCCCGCTCGTCACACCCCCCTGATCGGGGAAAACAGGCTTTACGCTTTCATGCACCACCCGTTCTTCCATCGGCACGTAGCTCCGTTCCGTAGACACATTCTTGTACGCAGGACGATAGATGCGCCCGCCGGCAACGATTTCCTCTATGCGATGAGCACTCCATCCCGCAATACGGGCAATGGCAAAGAGCGGCGTAAAAAGCTCGCGGGGAATATTCAGCATGGTGTATACAAAACCAGAATAAAAATCCACATTTGTGCAGATTTTCTTCTGACTGCCGTGAAACTCTTCCAATATATGAGGTGCAAGCTCTTCAATGATGCGGTAGAGGTTGAATTCCTCCTCGCAGCCTTTTACGCGGGCAAGCTCTTCCGCCTTGTCACGGAGCAAGATAGCGCGAGGATCACTGATTGTATACACCGCATGCCCCTGTCCATAGATAAGTCCCGTGTGGTCAAAGGCCTCCTTGCGGGCAATTTTGCGCAGATACTCCGCTATCTCAGCCTCACTGCTCCAGTCTTTCACATTAGCCTTGATGTCATCCATCATCTCAATGACGCGGATATTCGCACCACCGTGGCGACGCCCCTTCAGCGATCCCACTGCGGCAGCAACAGCAGAATAGGTGTCCGTATCAGCAGAGGAAACAACGTGAACCGTCAGAGACGAGTTGTTACCACCACCATGCTCGGCATGAAGGATGAGACAGAGATCCAGAATTTCCGCCTCCAGCCGCGTATAGTTTTTGTCACTGCGGATGAGACGCAGGAAATTTTCAGCCGTGCTCAGCGAAGGAACAGGATTATGGATATACATGCTCTTGCCATCATAATAACGGCGTTTCGCCTGATAGCCATAGGCAGCAAGCGTAGAAAAACGAGAAATCAGCTCAATACACTGCCGCAGGACATTCGCAAGCTCCCTGTTTTCCGGGGCAGAATCATAAGAGTAGGATGCAAGCACGCCGCGTGCAATCTTATTCATAATATCGCTTGACGGCGCTTTCATAATCATATCTTCAGTAAAATTCGGCGGCAAAGTACGCAAGTTCCCCAGAAAAGCAGTGAACTCATCCAGCTGCCCCTGAGTCGGCAGCTCACCGAAGAGAAGAAGGTAGGCGCACTGCTCGTACCCAAAACTGTGGTGTTTTTCCACATCGTGTACAATATCTTCCACGCTATAGCCACGGTAGATGAGCTTGCCAGGAACGGCAACCTTTTTGCCCTCACTGTCTATCTCATAACCTACGACATCGCCGATACGGGTGAGTCCCACAAGTACGCCGCGCCCGTCAGCATGACGAAGACCTCGTTTTACATCATATTTCTGATACAGCGCAGGGTCTATCGGGTCGTTGTTTTCTGCCAACACGGAAAGTTTGTCAATAAAACTACCGCCAGTTTTAAAATCTACAGCCATAAATACCCCTCGTTATTAAGATGTTGATAGATAGCGTATAATTATACAAAAAATGTGCGCAAAATGCAATAAGGCTGCAAATCGTCACTAAAAGGGGGAAATATTGCATTTAGCTTAAATTTATATTATTCGTAAGGGAATTTGTCGCAAGAATTCGAAAGCGACTTTGTCGTATA
>CAKZZK010000020.1 GCA_937885235.1 uncultured Treponema sp. | reverse complement strand
CATCTTCAGCATATCACATTACCGCTTGTTTGTTGACTATTTTATCATGCCTCCTTTAAGCACCCCAGTGCGGGCATCCATATAATAAATTTCATCTGTATCTAGAATAAACAGAGATATATTGCAAAACCTGTCAGTATAAAATCTCTGAACCATCCGCTATATCTATATAATATTGACATATAGCAAAAATGCCAAGCAGCTTATACAGATACTTTTCAGCTAAGTTTCCGGAACAACCTCCTACGTACCTAGCAGGCTCAACCCGCTGTCAGCTTTGAAAACTGTGTTATAGGTTTCTATTACGCATACGCATACATCTTAATCATTTCAAATTCATGCGCATGATTATTTTCTTCTTCCTCTAAATCATAGAGATTCTGAAGATTTAGCCAAAATTCAGCTGTCGTTCCAAAAAACTTTGCAAAGCGAATTGCTGTATCAGCTGTTACAGCTCTTTTTCCATGAATAATTTCAGATATTCGTGTTTCTGGAACATTTATTTCTTTTGCAAGACGATATGCGCTTACATTCATTGGTGATAAGAATTCTTCTTTCAAAACTTCGCCAGGATGAATATTTGGCAATCTGTCGTTAGTGATAGTCTGTGATTCTAACATTGTCTGCGCCTCCATTTTCAAAAACAAAAACTATTCTCCACTGGTCATTTATTCGTATTGAATAAAAGCCAGCCAAGTTTCCTACGAGTTCCTCTAGATGATTCCCCGGCGGAACTCGTAAATCCTTAACTTCTTTTGCAGATGCGATCATACGGAGCTTACGCCTTGCTACATTTTGTATCGTTGGAGGTAGCTTTTTACTCCGCAAGCCTTTATTTATCAATTCTGTGTCAGAATCTCCGAATGACCTTATCATAGTTTTATACTAACGCAAAACAGTGGTATCTGTCAAGTTTTTTCGTTGCGGTGCCGCAAAGGCACGACGAGCAACTTTGTGACAAAGTTTTTATCGGTTTTGAAAATCATGTTATGTGTATTTTATATGTTATACCAATTATTAAGTTCTTTTATAAGATTTGAAGAACTTACTTGAAGCCACATTTTTAACAGTTCATTTTCTTTTGTGCTTTTTACTTTTAATTTTGTAAACATTTCTTCAAATTCTTTTAATACAATTTCTACAATACCATATAAGAATTTATATAAATCCTTAAATTCAGGTCTTACCAAAAGAGAAAAAGAGCTTGAATGAGTATACACACAAGCAAGCTTATAATAAAAATTAAAAGTTTGCCCTAAGTTTGATTCATCAAATAAAGTTACCAATTTTCTCTTTTTCCTTTCAGTTATAACCTTATATGTCCAACCGTAATCCTCATCAAAATGTTCATCATGTTTATTTTTCAATTCATTAATTGCAGCAGATATTTCATCTACAGAGTCATCGTTATTAATTTTTGCAACTTCAAGTTTTAATGACAGTTCAGTCATTTTTACATGATCGATAAACGGCTCAACTAATTCATTATGTTTTTGAATGTAAGCAAAAACAATATAATTTTCATAAAAAGTCCTATAAACTGCAATTACGCTGTTATTACTACTCCCCAAAAGCAGAGCGTTGATACTGTTTAATAGTTCTAAGGAATACTGTATAAAGTTATGAGACAACATTAACGGTAAATCATTTTTCGATTTTTTTATATATTTTTCTTGAACATAAAAATATAAGAACTCTAGTAATTTTACATATAAAACAAAGGCTTGAATTGGCGGGTTTATCATATTTAACAGTTCGTTACGCTTATAATTATCCAAAATATTAAACATAGTTGCAGGATTCATAAGTGAGAAATTTTCATTTATATATTTTTTCGTGTAATCCTCTAAAATATCTTGTGATTTTTCATAATTTGTATTAATCGGACAGTTATTTAGTAATTTTTCAATTATTGATAAGTACTTTTGTTTTGATATTTTTTCTGCATGTTGCAAATCAATTTTTGAATAATCTGGCACTAAATCATGCTCAATATCATACAGAGTTTTTTGTCTTGCAATTTCATCAATTTGTTTATAAAAATCTGGCATTCCTAACATAATTTACTCAAAAATTGCTGCCCAGTGGGCAGTCCACATAACAAATATTCTCCGTATCCACGGTAAAAAGTTTACGCTGCAAAAATGTCAGTGTAAGCTGAACCGTAAATATATTAAATCCAATAATAACATGCTTTTATGCTTTGTGCAATATTTTACACAGATACTTGTAATATCAGAGCCTGTCTAAGGGACTAAGCACTCCGCCAGCTCCGCGGTTCAGGACGTGGGTGTAAATCATGGTGGTGCTCACGTCGCTGTGGCCGAGGAGTTCCTGAATTGTGCGGATGTCGTAGCCGGATTCGAGAAGGTGGGTCGCAAACGAGTGGCGGAATGTGTGGCAGCTTGCGTTTTTGTTGATTCCGGCTTCGAGAATAGCGTTTTTTACGGCTCGCTGAACCAAAGATTCATCAATATGGAACCTTCCTTCTTCTTTTGTCAGTTCGTTTTTCCAGCGGTTTTTCTGAGGAAATAGCCACTGCCATTTTAATTCGGCGCAACCGTTCGGATATTTTGCACCGAGAGCTTCGGGCATGGAAACTTTGCCCCAGCCTTCTGCCACGTCTTTTTCGTGAAGTTTTTTCACGACGTCCATTTGAGCTTTGAGTTCTGGAATCAGCTTTTGCGGAAGCATTACATGACGGTCTTTGTCGCCTTTCCCGTGACGGACGATGATTTCGTTTCTGTCAAAATCCAAGTCCAGGATTCTTAAAGAAAGAGCCTCGTTGAGCCTGAGCCCCGTTCCGTAAAGAAGTTTTGCAATCAGTTTTTTGCTTCCGGTCAAATTGCTTATGACTTTTACGACTTCTTCTCGGCTAAAAACCACGGGAATCCGAACTTTTTTCTTTGCGTGGATTACAGAAGACAAAGTTTCGACAGGAGTATTTTTTACGAACCGAAAGTAAAACAGCAAAGCTGCCAAAGCCTGATTTTGAGTGGAGGAACTTACATGCTTCTCTAGCGCAAGATTTTTTAAGTAATCATTGATTTTCTGATTTTCACTGCCGCTTTCTATTTTTCCATTCGCCAAAAGAAAATTTTGAACCCATTTTTTGTAGCGCTCTATCGTACAGACTGAATAATGTCGGACTTGTAACGCAGAATCCAGTTTGTCCAGTTCAGAATCGACGGAGCCCGCTGTTTTTGGAATGCTATATGATACATCTTCAAAATTAAAAAGATTTGTTCTATAAATGTTTTCAAGCAGCAAGTCCATAGCATTTTGGTTGGACGGAACGAGCCAAATCTTTTGTTCGTTATTCCACATTCGATTCGGCACAGCCCGAACGGCATTCAGAATCGTGTCGTTGAATTTATCAGGAAAACTTACAGAAAAATATTTTTCATTGAAAGGTTTTATAAAAACAGTCATTTTTTCTCCTAGCACTATAGTGGCGTATCCGCCTAACAATGAGTTAAACCGCAACGGGCTTGACCGCGACATCCGCTTTGAAGCTTTGAAAATCATTAAGGCCCCAGGCTTATCGTGCTAAGATAGATAAGTCCATCAGGGCACAATATCCTAACTCAGGACAACCTCGAGCCTGTCCAAAAGACAAATCGTGCCGCCTAAAATCCGCATAGAGTCATCTTTGCAGATGCCGCACGAACAGGAGGCGCTGAATGCCAGTGCCCCCTGTTCGTGCCTTGAAGCCCCGCCCTGCCTCAAACGCACCCTTCTCTTGTCAAAAAACGAGGCGCCGGTCGCTCCTCTGAACGGGGTTAAGATGGAGCACCTAAGCTATCCCGGAGAGGCTGTTTCAAAAACTGCTTTCAAGTTCAGTTACAGCCTCTAAAACTCATCGAAACAGGTTCAAAAGCCTTCAGACTTTTGAACCTGTCTTATTATACCCCGCAAAAGCGATTTGTCAACCAGTAGCAACGCGCTCATCACACAGCGTCCACAAGCCCGTCACTCACCGTCCACGAGCCCGTCACTCACCGTCCACGAGCCCGTCACTCACCGTCCACGAATGCGGCTAAATGCCTGCCGCGCAGGAAAGAGCAAGTTGCAATCGAATGCCCGCGCGTTCACGCGGCAGGGCAAAAAAATATGAAAAAAATCGAAAAAAGTGTTTGACAAAAGGGCACCTATATTTTTTTTTTCAGAAACGGCGGACTGCCATTGCCAAGGGAGCCTGTTTGCAATAGAATATGCCCATCATCATATTCTTATGGAGGAAAAAATGCTTGCCACACGCCTGCAAGGCCTGCACCCCTACGTTCCCGGCGAACAGCCCACTGACAGGGACTATATCAAGCTCAACGCAAACGAGAACCCCTATCCCCCCCATGAAAGCGTGGGTGAAGCAGTAAGCCGCGCCGCAACAAGCCAGCTGCCAAAGCTGGGGCTCTACCCCGACCCCGACGTAAACGAACTGCGCGCCGCCATTGCCGATATGCTCACTAAGACAGGGGGCTGTTTTGGCAACACGCACATTGACGGCACAAACTGCACGCCGGACGCAAGGAACACCCTCCCCTTCCCCATCACAGCGGACATGATTTTCTGCGGCAACGGGAGCGACGAGGTGCTGAGCTTTGTCTTTTATACTTTCTTTGACGGCGACCGCCCCCTCGTGCAGCCCCGCTTCTCCTACAGCTTCTATCCAGTCTACTGTGGCTTTTACAAGATTCCCATGGCACCTGTGGCGCTCAAAGATGACTGGACGCTCGACACGGACGCACTCATTGCGGAAGCGCAGAAAAGCGACAGCTGCATCATCTTTGCAAACCCCAACGCGCCCACAGGGCTTGCGCTCTCCCGCGCACAGGTGGCAGACCTGCTCCGCCGTGCTCCCAAAGGCAGGATTGTCGTTGTGGATGAAGCATACTGCGATTTCGGAGAAGAAAGCTGCCTGCCGCTGCTTGGGGAATTTGACAACCTCGTCATAGTGCGCACATTCAGCAAGAGCCTGTCCTTCGCGGGGATGAGGCTTGGCTACGCGGTGGCACGGCCTGAACTTGTCAACGCGCTCTTTACGGTCAAGAATTCTTTCAACCACTTTCCTGTGGATTTCATAGCAAAGACCGCGGCGGTGGCATCCTGCAAAGCTGCCTGGTACTATGCCAGAAACGCACAGCGCATCATTCAAGACAGAGACGACTTTAGCAGCTTCCTGCGCGGGCATGGCTGGTCAGTCATAGACAGCAAGACGAATTTTGTCTTCGCAAGGAAGGAGGGGCTGGAAGGGGAATACATCTACCAGAGCGTCAAAAAGGCAGGACTGCTCATCCGCCACTTCAACACTCCGGGCATAGAGGATTTTGTGCGCATCAGCATAGGCACGCCGGAACAGATGAGTATATTGAAGAAAGCTATGGAGGTTTTATAATGAAGTTTTTAGTCATCAGCGATATGCACGGGAACAGCGATATGCTCGAAAAGCTCGACGAGCAGTTCAAGCAGGCAGATGCCGTCCTCTTTGCAGGAGACTTCTGCCGCTTCCAGCATCCGGAGACGGGGCTCCCCGCGCTTGAAACGCTCTGCAAAAAGCATGACACGGTATTTGCCGTCATAGGCAACTGCGACGAACCGTCTTTTCTTCAGGAAATCGAAAAAAAAGATATCTCCGTGGAGGGAAGTCTCGTTTCCCACGAAGGATTGGTATTTGCGGGCAGCGGCGGAGGAAGCAAATTCTCCGGCGACACACCGAATGAGCGTGAAGACGCAGAGCTTGCGGGAGACCTCCAGATTGTGTCCGAGCAGGGCGAACAGCAGTGGAACAATCTCATCATCATCATCCACAATCCACCCAAAGACACAAAATGCGATATCGTTGGCAACGGCATTCACGTGGGCAGTCCCCTGCTTAGAAACTTCATAGACAGCTACCAGCCCCTTGCCGCCATCACGGGACACATCCACGAAAGCACGGGCATTGACACCGTGGGCAAAACTACCGTCATCAACCCGGGGCCCCTCTGCGAAGGCAAATACGCCTGGCTTGAAATCAGCTGCCAGAACGGCAGCTGGCAGGTGGACAAAGCTTCGCTGGAAAGCCTCTAGCACAGGACAGAGTTCCTATATAAATTGTCACAAGAGTTACGATGATGTAAATTCACGCAAAGTAACTTTTGTGACAAAGTTTTTATCATGCCATTTAATTCCTCCACACCTTTCTATGATGAAACTCCAAGAACGCCAGATGCTTGTCTTCCACCCAACGCAGCTTCATACGGGACGAAAGTCCAAGTTCGCGGTGAGCAAGAATCTGTTGTACACATTGAACTGCAATGAGCGCAATCGGCTCTTCCTCGCCCTCAGCCTTTTCGTATTTTGAAAGCCAGCGCAAATACAGTTCGATCTGTCCTTTATACTCAGGCTCAAACTCGCCAAGTTTCAGTTCGATGGCGAAGCCGGTGCAAAGTGCGGTGATAGAAAAGCAAATCGATGTAATAATCTTTTCCGTCAAGAATGAAGCTTTCCAGTTCGGCAAGAATCGCATTTTCCAAATCTTTTTCACTGTAAGTGTTCTTCAAACCGAGAAAATCAAGGATGTACCAGGGCAAACGCATTATAAATGCCTCTTAAAATGTATTGTATTAAAAAATTTCAAATAACGTTAGAATTCGTTCGGGTGGTAAGAAATGACATTGAAAGAATCTCTAATGAATATCAAAGATTTCAGAATAGACAGATGCAAGAAGCACAACCTATGCGACATCCTGATGATTGTACTGACAGGCTATCTCACAGGATGCAAAAACATCGAGGAAATCCATTTCAGCGCGGAAGTCTGCGAGGATACGCTGAGAAAGTACCTTGAGCTTCCGAACGGGATTCCGAGCGCGGACACAATTCTCAGAGTGCTTGCAGGAATCGACGGGAAGGAACTGGAAAAAGTCCTCGCAGTCTATGCGCGGGGGACATTCGGCTCTCTGATTCCTGAAAAAGAAGTGATGGCGATTGACGGAAAGACAATCCGAAGGTCAGGATATACAAATCACAAT
>CAKZZK010000019.1 GCA_937885235.1 uncultured Treponema sp. | reverse complement strand
AAAGTCCCTAAATTTTTAGGTGCTTAACTTGACAAAATCGCTTACGAATGACACCAATAAATTAAGCAGGTATAAAGATGACGAGGGAAAGCTTCACTTTATAAGCAAAACGATGGAAGAATGAGATTTTGCCTTCGTTACCTATATGCCCATGGTGAACCTGCACCTGTTCTTTGAGCCCATCGAAGGGCTGCCCAAGCCCTACGCCGGATTCTGGCTTACGAACATCACCAATTATGCTTCCCAAGACTCGCGCGACCACTTTTTGCGCAACATACAGCAGATGGGAAACAACGCCGTCCTCATCCAGAAGCACGATGACGGACACTTGGAGCCCGTGTTTGTTTCCGAAGAATTTGCCGCGATGATGGAATGCACGGTTTCAGAGGCTATGGATCTGATAGACGGCATAGGCTTTTTCAAGGCGACCTACCCTGAAGACCGCCCCCTTGTGCGCAGCATGTTCGAGCACCGCGTCGCCTACGACGGCTCCTCCTCCCTCATCATACAGAAATTCACCGCAAAGCGGAACAAAATCTGGTGCAAGGTGCATTATGCTTTTATCGATGATTTTGGCGAGCACTACATCTACTGCACGTATGCCGATGTGACCGCGCTCAAAGAGCATGAAGAGCGGCTGCGTTCCGTGTATTCAAACCTCGGCAACAGCTTCTACCAGATGAACGAACGGACGCTCCTGCTTTGTGAGCTTTACCGCCGCAATTACCCAGCACCCGCTCACGGGGGATATGGTGGCATTCATCACCGAGCAGGAATGCAACGCGCGGAAAGTGGGCGACACGCTGATGAACAAAATCCTTGCACAGCAGTTCGATATGGTGGCATACCTTGTGGACGGCACCTACGGCGTGACGATTGGCGAGGCGGCACGGATAAAGCACGGGAGCATCTTCCCCACCAGCCTGAACGGAAGCTACCAGAATTACCTTGATACGCAGGTGCGTCCTGTTTTGCAGGGAACAGAGCAGCAAAAGGATGAGGCGGCAAAGAGCCTTTCTCTTGAAACAATCGAGCGGGAGCTCAAGCAGAGGGAGCCTTATGTCGCGAACATCGCAATCGAGATGGGCGGCGAGACGTATTATAAGCAGTTCGACTTTTTCAGCATAGACCCGGAGGCACGCTTTTACATCCTGCTCAAAAGCGACAACACCGAAATACAGAAAGAACAGATTGCGCTCAACGAGCAGCTCAGGATTGCGCTTGATGCGGCAAATCAGGCAAACGTGGCAAAGACGGCGTTCCTTTCTTCGATGAGCCACGAAATCCGCACCCCTATGAACGCAATCATAGGGCTGGACAACATCGCGCTCAAAAATCCCAAGCTGCCGCCAGACACGCGCGAGCATCTGGAGAAAATCGGCGGCAGCGCGCGGCACCTGTTGGGGCTCATCAACGACATCCTTGATATGAGCCGCATTGAAAGCGGACGGATGACGCTCAAGAATGAGGAGTTCTCGTTCAGCGGAATGCTTGAGCAGATAAACACGATGATAAACTCCCAGTGTCAGGACCGCGGCTTGCAGTACGAGTGCCGCATCCTTTCGCCCGTGGATGATTACTACATTGGCGATGATATGAAGCTCAAGCAGGTCATCATCAATATACTGGGGAATGCCGTTAAGTTTACCCCCGCCCCCGGCACGGTGAGCTTCAGCGTGGAGCGCACCGCCCTGTTTGAAGGGCAGAGCACGCTCCGCTTTGTCATGGCGGACACGGGAATCGGTATGGATAAATCCTATCTGCCGAAGATTTTCGAGGCGTTCAGTCAGGAGAATGAGAGCGCGACGAACAAGTACGGCAGCACGGGACTTGGCATGGCAATCACCAAGAACATCGTGGAGATGATGAACGGCAACATCTCTGTGGAAAGCGAGAAGGGCGTTTGCTCTACGTTCACGGTGAATGTAACGCTCAGGAACAGCGCGCGCAAGGGCAACGGGGCTAACAAGGTGATACTCCAGAATATGAAGGTGCTCGTCATTGACGATGACCCCGTCGCCTGCGATCACGCAAGAATCGTGATGGAAGAGATAGGCATCTCTGTGGAGACTGTGCTGAGCGGCAAAGCGGCGCTTGAGAACATCAAGCTTAAGTACGCACGCCATGAGGCATACAACCTTATCTTTGTTGACTGGAAAATGCCCGAGCAGGACGGCATTGAAGTGACCCGCGAAATCCGCGAAAAGGAAGCCGCTGACTTGACAGGCAGGCGCATCCTCGTTGCGGAGGATATGAGCATCAATGCCGAAATCCTGCAGATGACGCTTGAAATGCAGGACGTGCAGAGCGAGATTGCCCAGAACGGGCAGATTGCGCTCGAAATGTTCAAGTCACATCCTGCCGGCTACTACGATGCAATCCTTATGGATATGCGTATGCCCGTGATGGACGGGCTTACCGCTACGGCGGAAATCCGCAGGTGCGGCACCGATGACGCAAAGACCATTCCCATCATCGCGCTTACGGCAAACGCTTTTGATGAAGACGTGCAGCGGAGCCTGCAGGCAGGCATGAATGCGCACCTTTCAAAACCAATTGAGGCAGACAAACTGTTCGCCACGCTTGGCAGCTTGATCCGGTAACAGAACAGGAGATATATATGGACAAGACAACAGAAGTAAAGATGGATCCCAAGTACAGGCAGATTCTTGATGATGAGTTCGATTATGATAGGCGGTATGCTCGTCAATCAGGGCATAACGGAATCCACCGACCCGGTGACGGTTCTGCCGAACAAGCTTGCCTACCGCGAAAAGCTCACGGCGCTGATGAACGCGGGGAAGGACACCGTGTCCTTGCAGGTGGGCATAAGCCGCATGGCGGCAATCAACCAGAAGAACGGCTATTCTTACGGAAACCGCATCCTGCAGGAGACGGCGTGGCTCATTCAGGAAATCGTCAAGGAGCGCGGCGAGGTGTTCCGCACTGACGGCGCAACCTTTGCCATCCTGTCAGAAACCCTTACGCGCGAAGAGGTCGCCGCCATCTACGATATGATTCATTACCGTATGCAGCGGGGCATTCAGGTGAACGGCGTAAAGAGCATCCTCTCGGCAAACGGAGGGCTCATCACGACGCACGGGGCGGAGGTCAGCGCGGACACCGTCTATGCCTGCTTGAGCTATGCCTACGAGGAATCCAAGGAAACAAAGCACGGCGAGCTTGTTGACTTTAACGGCAGTATCAACTATGAAAGCTCTAAGGCGCTTGAGCTTATGGACACCATCCGCACCTGCGTCATTGAGGGCTGCACGGGCTTTTCGCTTCTGTATGAACCCGTTATCTCTGCCGCAACGGAAAAGTGCACAGGTGCGGAAGCCGTTATCAGCTGGCAGGATGAAAAATACGGCACCATTCCTGCCTCTGAGTTTATGCCCGTTCTGGAACGCGACTTCCTCTTTGAGGAGCTGGGGGATTTTATCCTGCACACGGCGCTTTCTGACGCGGTGGAACTCAACAAGAGGAAGCCTGGCTTTTTGCTCTGCATAAACATCTACCGCATCCAGCTTGAATCCGACTACTTTATCGACAACCTGCTGCATATCCTTTCTGAGTCGGGATTTCCTCCCGCACAGCTGAGCCTTAAGTTTACGGCGGACTGCCGCTATGTGGGGATTGAGCGGCTTTGTACTATTATAGAGAGCCTGCACCAGAAGGGCATCCTTGCGATTATTGACAGCTTTGGAAGCGGTACGGATTCAATTCTTTTCCTGAAAGGCGCCCCTGTGGACGCGGTGTGCATGGACACCCGCTTTACGGGCGGCATTGAGGAAAACAAGCGCGACCGCGACTGGAATACCTGACCAAGATGGCAGCCACCTGCGTGAAGCACGTCAACGTGAGTGGCGTTGCAAGCAAGGAAATCCGCGACGTGCTGCGCTCTATGCCCGTGACTACCTTGCAGGGCAGCTACTACTCCGCGCCGGTCACGAAGGCGGAGTTCCTGGCGGCAGAGCTTCTAGGAAAATAATAAAAACGCGGTATATTTTGTGAAAAATTAGCGAACTGTAACGCTTTTATTACTTTTCATGTGTTATGGTTATGCTATCTCGTTCCAAAACATCCATTATGCGGAAATATCTAGGCAGAATAGTAACTTCACTTTTGTTTGGGTATTTCCGCATTTCCTTTTAAGCCACAGCGAAGCGACTTGATTGTTATAAAGCATAACAAAGTTTTTATCTTTCTAACAAAAAAATAATTTGAAATTTCTTTTTTTTATCTGTAAACTGAGGAACAGGAGTACGCACATGAAGAGATTTTGTTTTTGTGTAGCATTGCTTTGCTTGTTGGCTACAGGGTGTCCGTCTTCTGTTAGCTCAGATAGCAGCACGGATGACGTATTTTCTTCCGGCAGTACGAGCTATGCGCGGATTAGTCAGTCCGTTAATACAGGATTACTTGTAAAGTCAAGTGATAATGTGTCTAGCGTCATTTTTGGAAATAATATTTCGCTTACTTTGAGTGCAGCGACAGCGTGTTCATGGTCAGTAAATTCTTCTTCCTCTACAGCAGCAAGTACATCAAAGGCAACTATGACGGACAATATCACCATCAAAAACGAGAATGGCCATATATCCATTGATGCTTCAGCTTCTACGAAAAATACGGAACTTACCATTACAGGAACATTATCGGCAGGCGACTTAGAAATAAAGGGAAATGAGAGTTATGCCATAGAGCTTGATTTGAATGGGGTAAGCATAAAAAGCGGTAATTATCCGTGTATCAATGTGAAAAAGACAAAACAAACCTACCTCGTCCTTAGCGGCACGAACAGCCTTACGGATGGGCGCAGTTACGGAATAGATTATAGTTCCAGCGGCAATAAAGCAAAGGGAACACTTTTTAGCAAGGCGCCGCTTCTCATAAGCGGTTCTGGAACACTCTCGGTGAGTGAAAAATATGCACATGGTATTTACTCAGAGGATTATATCCGCCTCTTTGGGGGAACTATTTCAGTGGACAACGCAGGTTTGAGTTGTATACGGAGTCAGAATGGCTTTGTGATGGATGGTGGCACTCTGGATTTGAAAGGAACCACTTCACATACGAGTCACAAGAACAATAACAGTCGAGGTATCATCGTGGAAGGGGATGAATCAGCCCCCGGTGAAGGTTTTATCTATATTACTGGTGGAAATATCACCATCAAGACGACAGGAAAAGCTATAAGCGCTAAATGGGATATAGATGAAGATGCAGAAACGAGCGATACAAATGACGATCCTAACCCTGTCGTTTATATTACGGGAGGAACCTTCTCTATTACCACTACCGATACCGTTGTGGACTCGGACCGAAGCGGCACCATCACCTATACGAAATATGATGGAACGACAGAAACAAAAACAGAATCCTGCTCCCCGGAAGGCATTGAAGGCAAGAATGGTGTCATTATCAGTGGCGGTACTTTTGACATTCAAACCACCGATGACTCGCTCAACGCAAGCTACAGCACGTATGGCTATGTCAATATTTCGGGGGGAAATCTCTACTTGTATTCTAAACAGGGGGATGCTATAGATTCTAACGGCGATATCAACATTTCTGGTGGTACCATCGTCACTGTTGCACCTACGGGTAGCGAGGATGGTTTTGATTGTGATGGCTCTCTGAATTTTACGGGCGGTGTTGCGGCGGGCATAAGCGGCTCTTCCCATAATTATGCTGCGACTGGCTCGTCTTCGCAGAAGGTCTTTGTGCTCGGCTCTGGCTACGCAGGCTCTGCAGGCAGCACTATGGCAATCAAAAATGGCTCTGGTGGTGTGGTCTTTGCGTTTACAATACCTTCTGTTGCCTCAGGCTATTCTATCATCACGCTTTCGACTCCGCAAATCGGCACAGGCACATATAGCATTTATTCTGGTGTAACGGCAAGCGGCGGTAGCAACTACAAGGGCTTGTATACCACGCTTCCCTCAGTTAGCGGTGGTAGTTCTAAGGGAATAATCACGGTGTCATCGGGAGCATCTGTATATGCGCTTGGTGCAAGCTTAGGCGGCGGTCCTGGTGGGCGTTTTTAGTAAACGGGCCGGTCAAAAAAGCCTTAATTTTTCCTCCGTATGATGAATTCCGTGGCGGGCTCTGATTTCTTTGCCTCGCTGCGCTTCTTGTACTTCTTGTAGAGCGCCTCCTGCACGCGCACTGCCTGCTCTTTTTCGGCGGGGCTGTTTGCGGTCCAGATGCCGTTGCTTTGGAGCGTGTGGCTGTGCGTGTTGTCCTGAAAGTAGAGGAAGAGCGTTTCCTTGACTATTTTGAACGCAGCCGCATCGGTGACGGGGAACATGAGTTCTATGCGCCTGTCGAGGTTCCGCTCCATCCAGTCCGCGCTGCTTAGATACAGCTCTTCGGAACCGCCGTTGCGGAAGTAGAAGATGCGGCTGTGTTCCAGATAGCGGTCTATGACGCTCAGCACCGTGATGCTTTCGCTGAGCCGCTTTTTGCCCGGTATGAGCGTGCAGATGCCACGGATGTTGAGCATGATTTTTACCCCCGCATGGGAGGCGCGGTAGAGCGCTTCCACTATCTCTGGATGGCAGAGGCTGTTCATCTTTGCCACAATCAGTCCCGGGTTTTCCGCGCTGTGCAGCTGTATCTCGCGGTCAATCAGTTCCAGAAGCCGTGATTTGAGCGTGACCGGCGCCATGAAAAGGGAGTGCATGGGTAACAGCGTGCTGTAGCCGGAGATGACGTTGAAGAACATGGTCGCGTCGCCCGCGAGCTCAGGATTAGAGGTAAAGAGGGAAAAGTCCTGATAGAGCTTTGCCGTCTTGGGATTGTAGTTGCCCGTGCTGATGTGCAGGTAGCGCCTGATGCCGTCGCTTTCCCGCCGTATGACAAGGCAGATCTTTGCGTGGACCTTGAAGTTCATCACCCCCCTGATGACGATAACGCCTGCGTTTTCCAGTTCCTCAGAACCGGAGATATTGCGCTGTTCGTCAAAACGCGCCTTGAGTTCCACGAATACCGTCACCTGCTTGCCGTTCTGCGCAGCCTCTTTGAGCGCCTGAATGATGGGGCTTTTGCTGCCCGTGCGGTAAAGCGTCATCTTGATGGCGAGCACCTGCTCGTCCCGTGCGGCATCGCGGATGAATTTGACGACAGGCTCATAGCTTTCGTAGGGAACGTTGAGCAGCACGTCCTTCTGCCTGAGCGTGTTCCAGTAACTGCCTTCCTCCGGCAGGTCCGCAGGATAGAAGTTCTTCCATTCCGGGTACAGATATGCCTGTGCCTCTTCCATGGAAGCCAGCTCCATCAGCGTGCTGGGGTCAATCAGCCCGTTCACGCGGTAGATGTCGTCGGCGGAAAGGCGAAGCTTGTCCTTGAGGCGACTGAGCAAGGTGGGGCTGCTCGTGTTGCAGACCATGCGCACGGCGAAAGATGACTGCCTTTTGACGAGCACCTCTTCCATCGCCTCTATGAACTTGTCCCCTGCTTCCTCGTCAACGCCGAAATCTGCATCGCGGGCAATCTGGAAGAGCATTGTCTCCTTGACGGCGTAACCGGGGAAAAGCTCCCTGCCGTAGAGAGGGATGATGTCGTCAAGCACGGTAAAGTACTTGCTTGCCCCGCTGCCGGGGAGCCAGACGATGCGGGGAATGCTTGGGGGAAGCGGCACGAGGGCTATCTGGTCTTCCCCCGCTTTTGCCATAAGCGGGTTCTGCTGTATGTGCACGCCGGGCAGGGGCTCCAGGAGGAATGCTGCATGGAGGCGCATATTGCCGATGTGGGGAAATTCGCTTGCATCGGTGCGCAGGGGAGTGAGCACGGGGAATATCTCGCTGCGGAAGAGGCTTTCGGTGTGCGACTTCTGATTTGCGGTGTAGTTTTCCGCCCCCACGTAGCAGATGCCCTTCTGCGTGAGCGCGGGAAGCACGTCATTCATCAGCGTGTTGTACTGCATTTCGGTGAGCTCGTGGCAGCGCTGGGAAATTTTTTTGAGCAGGGTGGACGGTACCTGTTCCCTGAGGACGGCGCGTTTTATGGATGCCACGCGCACCTGAAAGAATTCGTCAAAGTTGCTGGAAACTATGCCGAGAAACTTAAGCCGTTCCATGAGCGGCAGGTCTTTGCGGCACGCCTCATGCAGCACGCGGGCATTGAACTCTATCCAGCTTAGCTCCCTGTTGAAAAATCTGTCTGCCATAAACGATTCCTTCCCCCTTTATACGATGACGATGGTATAGCCAAAGACGTTTTCAAACAGGTCGCCTTTTTCCTTCATAGCGAGTTTTTCAAGGCTCAGGCTGTGGTGGTCTTTGATGCGTATGGTGATGCTGTCCTTTGCAAAGCTGATGTTGAAATTGCCCAGCTGCTGCTTGTGGCTCCTGTCAAGCGCGTCGGCAACGCGCAGGATGGCGCTCAGCTTGAGTATTGTCAGCCTGCTTTCGCGCGGCAGAAGCTTTATTTCGGGATCGTTCTGCGGCATCCTGCCCCCCTTGTGGTAGGCGGCAATCTGGGCGATGAGCGACACCTCGTCAAGGCTCAGCCCGAAAATCTCGCTGTGCATGATGATGTACTTTGAGTGGATGTTGTGGTCTTCGGCGCGGATGAACATACCTATATCGTGCAGGATGGCGCTCACTTCAAGCAGCATACTGGCGCGCTCGGGCAGTCCCAGCTCCTTTTCCATGGCATCGTAGAGCCTGAGGCTTGTTTCCCGCACGTACTGCGCGTGGTTTTCGTCCCCCTGATATTTGCGGAGCAGGGTGGTGGCGCTCGCGATGATCTGTTCGGAAAAGCCAGACAGGATGGATTTCTTCGGCTCCCTCATCTGGCTGATGAGCAGACCCTCGCGGATTGTCGTTTCTGGTACGATGATTGACTTCGCGTTGGTGAGCTTCACAAAGAGCCGGTAGGCAAGCAGGGAAATCTGGAAGGTCTTTGCCTCGCTGTAACTGAGCTTAAAGCGAGCCACGCATTCTTCCTCGGTGTAGCCCTGTATTTCGTCTACGAATTTCTCAAAATCAGCGCGCTTTATTTCCCAGAGGAAGGTGGAGATGAAGTGCCCCACGGCGAGGGAAGCCCGCTTCATATCCCCGCCGAGCGCGATGAACTGCTGTACTTTGTCAAGGTTTGTCTCTGTGCTTAGCGCCTTCTTTGTGTTGCGGAGGAACTCTTCGATGATGCGGTGCGCGTCGTCAAGCTTGCCCGCCCTGGCGCGAATCTGCTGCTCGATGATGACGGTGCCAAGCCTCATGCTGTGCGCACCCACAATCTTGCCCTTCTCCATCAGCATCATCTCTGTGGTGCCGCCCGCAATCTCCAGAATGATGGAATTGCTCTGCTTCATGCGCTCGCTTTCGTCTTTGAAGCAGTCCGTAACGGCTATGTACATCAGGCGGTTTTCGTCTATGCCGTTGATGACGCGCACGGTGAAGCCTGTGGTTATCTTGATGCGGTCAACGAAGGGGTCTCGGTTCAGCGCCTCCCGCACCGCGCTTGTGCCGAGCACGGTGGTGTCTTCGCGGCTTATGCCGTAGCCTGCCAGCTGTTCGCCAAAGCGGTTCAGAATGCGCTGGGCGGCAATCAGCGTGTTCCTGCTGATTATGCCCGTGGTGAAGACATCCCGCCCCAGATTGATGGGCAGTTCACTCCTGTCGAGTATGTTTCGCTTTTTATCTTTGGTAATTTCGGCAACCAGCAGGCGTATGCCTGTGGAGCCGATTTCGATGACCGCCTGAGGAGACTGCATAGCTTGTAAGTCTGCGCTCAGAGCTTGTCGATGAGCATGGAACACTTGCCCGAGGGAATGGGCAGCGTCTTTTTCTTCTGGTTCAGGATGTTGATGGTAAAGTAGTACAGCTTTTCGCTTTCCATCTGGATTTCCCAGCCGCGGCTGCTCTTGTTGCTCAGTATGGTGATGAGGTTCCGCTTGAGCGAAAGCTTCTCTATGCCCATGATTTCAAGGTTCGGGATAACCCAGTCGACTGTCTTGCGCGGCAGGCTGATGCTCAGCCCTATGACATTCTCTATCATGAGCGCGATGGTGGACAGCCCCAAAAAGTGCAGGAAGCGCTTTCTGGGGAAGTCTGGACAGCCACTGAGGACTGCGGGGCCTTCCTTTGTGGGCAGGTATGCCTCGTAGAGTTCCCCCTTCTTGGAGCTGTCCACAGGGCTTAAGCCCTCCAGAATGTAGTAGAGGTGGCGGATGGCGCATTCCCGCGCAAAGTCGTAGTGCTGGTATTTTTCCAGCCCCTTGATGACCATAAAGTCAAAGGTGGGAAAGACGGAGCCGCAGAAGCCTTCGCCGTTTTCGCTGAAAGCCTCGTGGTCCATGCTCAGCGTGGGGAAGGGGTGGTCAGAGCCGAACGTCTTCGGATTGTTCAGATGGGCGATGAGCTCTTCCGCGCGGTCCGCATTGGGCAGCTCTGCGAGCAGCGGCCAAAAGCCCGCAATGGTCTTGTGGGGCAGCTTCTGCTCGTTTTCATCAAGGTCATGGTAAAAGCACGTGTCGGCATCCCACATGAGGCTGTTGATGCGGGTCTTCAGGCTGAAATAGAGCTTTCGGTACTGGAAGCTCAGGTCCTTGTCGTTGAGGATGTCTCCCAGCGCGGACATATGCGCCGCGTTGATGGCCATGCAGCTGTTGAAGTCTATGGGATAGTAAGTGCCTCCCCGCGGCGAGTTGAACATGGTGGAACTTGTGTGCGGCACCGCATACAAGCCGTTCTGCCGCTTGAACGTGCTCTCAATCCATTCCATATACTTGCGGAGCACAGGCATAACGTCCTTGATGCGCCGCTTGTTTGCGCCCTTGTGGTAGAGGTTGTATTCAGCCCAGGCAAAGAGGGGCAGCCCGATTCCTTCCGGATTTGACTCATCGAGAAGGGGGCGGTTTGTGGCGGCATCATATTTCCAGCGGATGGCACCGTTAGGCTCCTGCCGTGCATAGAAGTAGTCGATATTTTTATTTGCCGGATAATTGCGGTTCGAATAGACGAGAAAGAAGGAAGAGAATATCGATTCTGATTGGTCGAGGATATATTTCCCATCGACGGGAAAGATGAAGAGACCGTCAGACGATATGTCCTCCGTGGCAGCATTGATCCAATAATCAGACAGCCAGTTCCATGTCTTGTTGTAAATATCTACAAAATCCTGATCATAAAAATGGATTTTGGGAAAGTCATGCTTGTTCACGCTTGCTCCTGCAATACATGCAACTTTTTTCCAATAAAAAGTCACCTGATTATTCTTCAATTATATCATAGCTTTTGCAAAAACGGTATAATTTCCTTAATAATTTTATTGTTATAAGTAGGTTTGATGAATCATGTACCAGTCCTGCATATATCTTGAAGTCCGCGTGCTCCTGTCCGCCGTTCCGGGAGTCTTTACCGTGTCTGAGGATGAACGGCAGAAGAAGGATATCAATTCGGCAAAAGAGGAATTCCTTGCGAGGAATAATGCCCCCCTGCAGGTGAACGGAGAGGTTTCCGTACAGCCTGCGGTGCTGCGGAAGGTCGCCGCCTTTTCGAGGGCTGTCGGTGCTAGCCTGCACCCGTCCGCTGTGCTGGAGCATCTGAACGCAAAAATTCAGGAGCCGCCTGACGACCGCCATTTCACCGGTTTTTCGGTAAAGGTGGCGGAAGGCGGCGCGCTTGACATTATGTTCCACCAGAAGCCCAAGCGCATCGCTATAGAGGAAATCCGCATAGAGGAAGACCTCGGCAGGCTTACCCGCACGGGGGGCAGGAAGGCGCGCATGGACTGGACCTATGCGGGCTGTCCGCTCATGCGCTTGCGCACGGGCACAGGCTTTGAACTCGGCGAGGAGTCAGAGCTTTTTCTGCAAGAGCTTTACACGCTGCTCACCTACTTGAAGATTGCGGGGGGCGAAGCGGGTGCTGCCTCTGTGCGCTGCAACGCCTACGTGATGCTTTCTGACACGGAGAAGGAGGGGGAAAACCACCTGCATCCCGTCAAACTGCGGAACCTCAATTCCTTCAATTTTGTGCGCAAGGCTATCAACAGCGAGCTTTCCCGGCAGGAAGCAGTCCTTGCCGCGGGCGCGGAGGTTGCAGAGGAAAGCAGGCTCTGGAACGAGGAGCGCAACGCTACGGAGCCATGGCAGCTGCGGAGCGGGCAGACCTGCCATCTTGAAGCGGTCGGGCAGGGACTGACGGTGAGCTTTGCTCCTGGAGCCTTTGGCGAGGAAGAAGCCTTGGAGCTTCCCGTCGTGCGCCGCGAACGCTTCCGCCGTCTGTACGGTATGTCCCGCCTGCGCTCGCTCTTTTTGTGCGCGGAAAAGGACCGCGCAGACTATTTTGAAAAGGCTGTGTCCTGCGGCGCTCCGCCCATGCTTGCCGCGCACTGGATGGCGGGAGAGCTTATGAAGCTCTTGAACCAGAGCGGCCGTTCTATCCGCCTCTGCCGGCTGACGGCGGATAAATTTGCCGCCATCATGCAGTCGCTTGCCGAAGGCAAGATACACAGCGGCATGGCAAAGCAGCTCATGCAGGCAATCTTCGATGAAGGGGGCGATGTCGCCGAGTACATCAAGAGCCATTTCCTCTCGCTCCTGTCCACAAAGGGGGAGCTGGAGCCCTTTGTCGATGCCGTGCTCAAGGAGCAGGAGCCGAGCGTGGCGGCGTTACGGCAGGGCGACATGGCGCCGCTGGAATACCTCACCGGCTGTGTGATGCGTTCTTCCGGCGGCAGGGCTCAGCCGCAGGTGGTTAAAGCCCTCATTAAGGATAAGCTCCGCATAAGCATAGTCTTTGTGCTCACGATGGGCGGGGCAATCAGCGCGAGGAAGGCTGCGGACGGCACGGTGGTTGCGGGAACGGCGGAATCCCTCCGCAGCCTGCTCGACGATGACAACGGCAGCTTTCCCGTACAGCTGGTAGATGTGTCCTCCCGGCTCAGCGAGGAGGCTGAGCCCGGCGACTGGGCGCGCCTTATCGCCGAGATAAAGAGCCGCCTTGACGGGGGAACAGCTAACGGCATCGTAGTGACCCACGGGGCAGACACCCTGCCATATACAGCCGCCCTGCTGTTCTGGCTCTTTTCTGCATCTCCGGTGCCCGTGGTGCTGACGACCTCTTCCTCCCTGCCGTCTGACGCAGAGGGAAACGAGGCTAAGGAAAACGTGAACCTTGCCGTCAGGCTTGCGCGGGAAAAGAAAAACGGCGTCTACGTGGCTTACTGCGGCAATGTGTATTCCGCGCTCAATCTGAAATACCTGAGCTCCGGCAGGGAAGGGGGAAAGCGCGTGGCACTGCGCTTTGCCAACTGGAATATGCCTTGCCCCCTCTATGCCTTTGACGGCACGCTGAGCCAGCAGTTCCTCTCCGTTCCGCAGCCGGAGGGGGAGGTGCTTGCCTGCCTCTTGCATGACGCCGCGCGCAAGCTCGCCGTCGTCCGCCAGTATCCGGGACTGCCCATGACGGGCTGGGAGCGTCTGCTTGATGCCTCGTCTTCCGTCAGGACCGTCATTCTGGAGCTCTATGCGTCGGGCACGGGCAATATGCGGAACAGCGACTATTCCTTAAAGCCCCTCCTGCTTAAGGGGCGGCGGAACGGGATGAGCTTTTTCTGCTGTTCCCAGCAGGAAAGCGTGGTTGATTTTTCCGATTACGCTACAAGCGCGGATGTCTGGCGCGAGGGTGCCGTGCCCATGGGAGCGCTCACAACGGAGTCCGTGGTTGCGCTGTACTTTGCCGCAAGCCTCATCGCAGACACGCGGCAGGAGCTTGCGGAATTGATGGAAATAGCGCCGGAATTGGACTTTGGCGCGTAATTTTTTCGGGGAAACGTTGTTTACTTAGTTGAATGGTAACGGTAAAGTTCCGAAAATCACAGAAGTGGGGTAGTATGAAACGATTTGAAAAATACATTGCATCTGTAATGGTGGCGATAAGCCTTTCCGGCTCGGCAGTCTGGGCGGATTATATCAGGGAGCGTGCTCCAGCTACTTCGGAAGCGCAGCTTTCAGCCGCTTTTTCCAAGGCTGATTTTGTGCGCAGGCTGCAGCAGGTCCTGCAGTCGGGAAGCGTCGCTGATGCCCTCAGTCTCTATGACGAAGTTCCCGCCGATTATGCGACGGATACGGATTTGTGCCTTTTAAAGGCGTCCCTCTTGGTGAGCAGCAACAAGCTTGCGGAAGCAAAGGCAATCTGCGAGGATTTGGACAAGCGGGAGCCGGGCAACGAGGATGTCGTAGAGCTGCTTGCCTACATTGCCCGCCTGCAGGGAAACACGACGGAGCAGACAAAGCAGCTCAAGACCCTGCTTGCAAAAGACCAGTACAACGTCCGCGCGAACATAGGCCTTGCGGAGAGCGCTTTTGACAAGAAGAACTACAGCCTTGCCCGCCAGTACTATCAGCGAGCGCTCGTGCGTGAGCCTGAGAACGAAGATGCCCTCTTCGGGCTTGGACAGTCTGACTACTTCCTCGGCAGCAAAAATCCTTCCATGGACAAGGAGGCAGAGGCTTCCTTCAAGAAGATTCTTGAAAAAAATCCCACCTACGCGCCCGCCTATGCCTACCTTGCAAAGCTGGCATCTGCAAACAGCCAGTACAAGATTGCGAGCGACTATGTGCAGCAGGCAATAAAATATGACGGCGAAAACTACAATTACGTGCTCGACTACGGTATGTATGAATGCAAGCTGGGGCACTTCGACGCGGCAGAGCGGGAGTGGACCAAGGCAATCGGCATGCAGCCTTCGTACTTCCTTGCCTATGCCTATCGCGGCGGGCTCTATGACGAACAGGATATGGTGAGCAAGGCGCTTGAAGATTATCTGAATGTCATTAAGTGCAACCCCGATTATTACTATGCCTATGAAAGCATCGGTGTGCTAGCCCTGCACGAAAAGCAGTGGGCGCGTGCCCGCGCGGCATTCCAGAAATGCTATGAGTTTGACAAGGGACAGAATATTTCTTACCCGCTCATGATAACTTATTGCTATTATATGGAAGGAAATAAGCTGGAAGCGAAGAAGTTCAGCGATAAAATCCTGCGCAAAATGGACAGGAGCTCCATAGAGTATGCCATGCTGCGCGTCTGGCACGATCAGGCGGGCGAAATGCCCCTGCCCCAGAAGATTGCCGCCCTTGACAACGGTAACAAGAAGGGCAAGATGTATTTCTACCTCGGGCTTTACTACGATATGTTCGGCGGCAAGGAATTTGCCATGGAGAACTATACCAAGGTGCTTGGCATGAACAGCCCCATGATTTTTGAATATCGGCTTGCCGAATGGAGCTTGAAGCCTGAAAACGGTGTGAGCAAGAACTGACGTGGCAGACATGGATACAGCAACACAGCGCCACCTTGAACTGGGCGGCAGGCAGATAGTGCTGGTTGGCACCGCGCACATTTCAGAGCAGAGCGTGGCAGAGGTGACGGCTGCTATAGAGGCAGAACGCCCCGACGTTGTAGCGATAGAGCTTGACGACAAGCGCCTGCAGAACCTTGAAGACCCTGAAGCCTGGCGCAAGATGGATGTCATAAAGGTCTTGCGGGAGAAGAACGGCTTCCTCTTGCTTGCAAACATCGTGCTTTCCTCGTACCAGAAGCGCATGGGAGACAACACGGGCGCAAAGCCCGGCGATGAGATGCTTGCTGCAATAAGCAAGGCAAAAGAACTCGGCATTCCCACGGCGATGATTGACCGCCCCATAACGGTGACGCTCCGCCGTGCCTGGGCGCGGAATTCATTCTGGGGCAAATGTATGCTGCTTGCCACGCTTGTGGTGAGCGCCTTTTCCAAGGAAGAAGTGTCTGCGGAGCAGATAGAGAGCCTCAAGCAGAAGAGCGAGATGGACGACATGATGGCGGAGCTTGCCGAGAGTATGCCCCGCGTCAAGGAAGTGCTCATAGACGAGCGCGACCGCTATCTTGCAAGCCATATCTGGACCAGCGGCGGAAAAAAGGTGCTCGCCGTCATCGGTGCGGGGCATCTGGGCGGCGTGCAGGCTCACCTTGAAGCCCTCGCTTCGGGAACGGAAAACGCGGACTGTGCCGACATAGCGGAAGTGCCCCCGCGGAGCGTTGCGTCCCGGCTTTTGGGCTGGATTATCCCCGCTCTCATCGTTGCGCTGATTGCCGTCGGCTTTGTCTTTGGCGGCGCGAGCAAGGGCTGGAATATGCTCGGCTCATGGGTGCTGTGGAACGGCATACTCGCCGCCGTAGGAGCACTGCTTGCGGGAGGGCATCCGCTGACGGTGCTCGTCTCTTTTGTGGGCGCGCCGCTGACGTCGCTCTGTCCCTTCATCGGCATAGGCATTGTGGCCGGCGTGGTGCAGGCATTCATCTGCAAGCCCAAGGTAAAGGACATGGAGGCTTTGCAGGAAGATGCCACCACGCTTCGCGGCTTCTACCGCAACAGGATTTTGCGCACCCTGCTCGTCTTCATCCTGTCCTCTCTGGGCAGCAGCATCGGCACCTTCGTCGCAGGCGCCTCCTTCGTCACCGCCGTAGCTTCCTTCTGGCAAAAGATTATGGCTCTGTTTGGCGGGAAGTGATGAGGCATGCTGGGCAGGTTCAAAAGTTTCTGGGGCGTCAAAGAACCTGTATCTGGCCGTGCATCCGAAAATCCTTGCACAGGAAAAGCCTGTTCTCGCGCTGAATTTTGAAAAGCGGACAGTGTGGGGCTTGAGGTTGTTTCTCTTCGGCTTTTGCGCTATACTGGTGAGAGAAAATAGAGGAATTCGGAACTATGGTTTCTATAAAGACGAAATTAACAGCATTGGTGAGTGCCTGTGTGCTGCTTACTGCCACCGTGCTTGGCGGACTGAGCATCATACGGCTTAACAGCATGACGAAAAAGAATTCCCAGGACAACCTGCGCCTCATCTGCGTGGCAGAAAAAGAGCATCTTGATATCATCATGGGCAATATACAGCAGTCCGTGAGCAATATGCGGGACATCATCTTCAACTTTGTGCGGGATTTTGACACCCTTGTAAACGATGAGCTGTACCGCTATGACATTACAAAACGCATAGAGACCGTTTTCTATACGATAGCCTATCACACAGAGGGGGCAGTTTCCTTCTATCTGCGCTACAGCCCTGAACTGGTATCCACGGAATGTGGCTTTTTGTGGTCAAAAAATGGAAGGCGTTCCTCGTTTTCGGAGCTGTCGCTCACGGATATGGCGCAATATACCGAGGACGATACAGAGCATGTGGGCTGGTATTACGTTCCCGTGAACAACGGCAAGCCGACATGGATGAAACCATACCTGAACAAAAACCTCGGCATATATATGATTTCGTACATCGTTCCCCTCTTTTCAAGCGGTGTTCCCATCGGCGTGGTGGGCATGGATATCGATTTCAGCACCTTGGCAAACACGATAAACAGCAGCAATGTCTATAAAAACGGCTTTGCCTACATCCTCGATGAAAACAAAGCCGTTGTTTATCACCATGACTATGAACCGGGAACTGCGGAGGTGGCGGCAGATAAAAAACTCCTTGGTTATAGCCTGCCGCTGAGCAATGGCTGGGAAATCACCATCGCTGCTCCAAAGAAGGAAATCAATGCCGAACGCAATCGCCTGATCCGCATGATAAGCATTGCCACCGTGTGCATTGCGCTTTTGTTCATCTGCATTAGCATAAAGATAACGGAAGGACTGCTCCGCCCCTTGATTGAACTCACTGCGGCGACCAAAAAGATTGCGGAGGGGGATTTGGACGTTCAGCTGTCGAGCACGTCAAACGACGAAATCGGCATTTTGGCAGAAAGTTTCAGAAAGACAGTCCGCCATCTGCCTGAATATATGTATCGAGACTCGCTCACCAGGGTGCACAATGCGACCGCATACAAACGGAGCATTGCACGGCTGGAAGAGAGGATGATTTCAGAAATGCTGAGCTTCGGCATCATCGTGATGGACGTGAACAACCTCAAACGCACCAATGACAGCTTTGGGCACGAAGCCGGCAACCTGCTGATTGTGGCAACAACAAAGCTTATCTGCACCATTTTTTCCCACAGTCCGGTATTCCGCATTGGCGGGGACGAGTTCGTCATCATTCTGGAGAACGATGATTTCAAGAAACGCAATGACTTGCTGCAAAAATTCGACGAGGCAATGACACTGGAGACGCTTGCACTTCCAGAGGGCGGCACGCTGCCTGTATCCGTTGCGCACGGAATGAGCGTCTACAATGCAGACACAGACAGCTCTTTTGCAGAGGTCTTTAACCGCGCTGATGCAGCAATGTACAGAAACAAGCAGGCGGTAAAGCGAAAGGCGAACAGTCCGGAATCGGACTATGCACTCTTGCCCTAGTTTTCGTTTTCGTATTCCACAAGCCGCTCCTTGCCGTACATCTTGCGGAGGAGGGGCTTTTCTATTTTGCCGGTGGCATTGCGCGGCACGGGGGCAAAGATAATCTGGCGCGGCCTCTTGTAGCGGGGCAGACCAAGACAGAAGGTATTGACTTCTTCCTCTGTGCAAGTCATGCCCTCTTTGACCGCTATGATGGCACCCGCAATTTCGCCCTGCCTCCTGTCCGGCAGTCCTATGACGGCTACATCGTGCACTTTGTCAAACTTGCGGATAAAGTTTTCTATTTCCACAGGATAGAGGTTTTCGCCGCCGCTCACGATGACATCTTTCTTGCGGTCCACAAGGAAGTAGAAGCCGTCTTCGTCCTGCCGCGCTATGTCTCCCGTGTAAAGCCAGCCGTCTTTGAGCACTTCTGCCGTCGCCTCTGGATTGTTGTAGTAGCATTCCATTACGCCGGGACCACGGACGCACAGCTCTCCGGGCTCGCCGCTCTTTACCAGATTGCCCTCAGAGTCAACTATCTTGCACTGCCAGCCATAGCCGGGAATGCCTATGGCCCCCACCTTGCTGATGTTCTCCACGCCCAGATGGACGCAGCCCGGTCCGATGGACTCTGAAAGTCCATAATTCGTGTCGTACTGATGGGCAGGGAAGTACTGCTTCCAGTGCCTGATGAGGCTTGGCGGCACCGGCTGTGCCCCTATGTGCATGAGCCGCCACTGCGAGAGCTCGTAATCCTGCAGCTTTAGCTCTCCGCGGTCCAAGGCATCGAGTATGTCCTGCGCCCACGGAACGAGCAGCCAGACTATCGTGCAGTGCTCGCGGGATACGGCATCGAGTATGTACTGGGGCTTTGTGCCTTTGAGCAGCACGGCTTTGCTTCCTGCGACAAGGCTTCCCATCCAGTGCATCTTTGCGCCTGTGTGGTAGAGCGGCGGAATGCAGAGAAAGGTGTCCTCCCTCCCCGTGCTGTGGTGCACCTGTTCCACTTTTGCCGCGTGCATGAGGCTGCGGTGCTTATGCAGGATGGCTTTGGGAAAGCCTGTGGTGCCGCTTGAAAAATAGATAGCCGCATCGTCATCATCTTCAAGGCGGACCAAGGGGGCTTCACTGGAGCAGTCCGCTACCAGTTCGCGGTAACTTTCGGCAAATGTGGGACAGGTTTCCCCCACAAAGATGAGCAGGCGGTTCTGGCTCAGGCTCTCCGCAACGGATTCAATGCGGCCTATGAACTCAGGACCAAAGACAAGCACATCCACTTCCGCCAGATTAGCGCAGTACTGAATTTCTTCCGCGGAATAGCGGAAGTTAAACGGCACGGCGATAGCCCCCGTCTTCAAGATGCCGAAATAGATAGGCAACCATTCAAGACAGTTCATCATCAGGACGGCAACCTTGTCCCCTTTCTTGATGCCGCGCCCCAAGAGCATGTTCGCCATACGGTTTGCCTTTTCATCAAAGACCCGCCAGGTAATTTCTCGGCGGTAGGGCTGATCGACGGTTGGCTGTATGAGGGAATATTCCTTCCATGTAACGCGGCGGTTGTCTTTCTGTTCGGGATTCAGTTCCACAAGGGCGATTTCATCGCCATATAATTTTCTATTGCGTTCCAGATAATCTGTGACGGGCATTAGCTTTCTTTCCTCCATACCAAGTATAGCACAGTTCGGGGACTTACTGCCAGAGATTCCGAGCTGTGCTATTGTGATTTACATTGCCTTAATCCCCGAAGCGGATTTCCTGCCACAGCTCGTTGAATTTATCCAAACCTTCGCCTACGTCCTCTTTGAGCACGCAGTTGTTCATCTGGCTCGCCTCGTACATTGGCTTTGTCTTCATATACTGGGCGGCTTCCATATTCACAAAGCAGGGGAAGCGGAACGCATCGAGGAACTGGGCATAAATCTGCGGGTCCTGGATGAAGTTGATGAACTCGTTTGCCAGCGCGTAGTGGGGGGCGTCTTTGAGGATGCACATGCTGTCAAGGTAGGCGGGACCGCCCTCTGCGGGAATGAAGAAGTCAATCTCATCCCACTTTTCTTCCGGCACCTCGCCGTAGATGACCTCCGCATAGCCCTGGCAGAGCCAGAAATCCCCAGAGGCAAAGGACTTGCCGAAGCCCTCGGCATCGAATTTAACGAGATTGGGCTTCCATTTGTTCAAAATCAGCTCTTTAGCTTCTTTCAGCTCGCTGTCGTCAAGGCTGTTCACGCTGTGGCCCTGATACATCAGGGCATCGCCTATCACCTCGCGCATATCGTCCATCATCGTTGCGTGCCCCTTGAACTGGGTATCCGCAAAGATGTTCCAGTTGCGCTCGTAACTCTTCGCAACCTTGGTCTTGTTGACGGAAACACCTGCGGCGCCAAAGTAATAGGGAACCGCATATTTCATCTCCGGGTCATAAGTGGCTTTCTGCAAGACCACGGGGTTTACGTATTTCTTGTTCGTCATCTTGCTCTGGTCGAGCTCGCGGAGCATCTTCTGCTTTATCATGATGGAGGTATAGTCCTGTGAGGGCACCACGATGTCGTAGCCCTTCGCTCCAGCCTTGAGCTTGGAGTACATCTCTTCGTTTGAGGCGTAGCTGTCCACCTTGACCGTGCAGTTGAACTTTTCTTCAAACTGCCTGAGCACGTCATCCGGCGTGTAATAGGTCCAGTTGTAGAGGAAAAGGGTCTTGTCCCCTGACTGACCGTCTTTCTTTGTGCAGGAAGCCAGTCCCGCAACTGCCACAGCTGATGTTGCCAAAATAATTGTAGCGATATGTCTTTTCATAAAAATTTCTCCTGAATTAGTGTGCCGCGGCGAAGCCTTTCAAGCCGCGCCGCAAGATAAATGTGAGCAAGCAGATTGCAAGAATCAGTATGAACGAAAGCGAGTTGATGACGGGGCTCACGCCGAATCGTATCATTGAGTACACGTAGAGCGGCAGCGTGGTGCTTCCCGGACCGCTCACCAGCGACGTGATCACGTAGTCTTCAAGGGACATCGTGACGCTCATCATAAAGCCAGAGATAACTCCCGGCATGATGGCGGGAATGATCACAAGGAAGAGCGTTTCCATCTCGTTTGCGCCAAGGTCATGGCTTGCCTCTATGGTCGAATAGTCAAATTCATCAATGCGCGCGCTCACCATCAGCAGGACAAAGGGCAGGCAGAAAGTGGTATGCGCGATGAATATGGTCAGAAGGCCAAGCGAAAGCTTTATGCCGCTGAAAAAGATGAGCAGGGACACGCCCATTATGACTTCCGGCAGCACCATAGGCAGATAGCTCATCGTCTGTATGTAGGAGCGTCCGATAAACTTGTACCAGTTGATGCCTATTGCCGCCAGCGAGCCGAGAATGGTGGCGACAATGCCGGAGCTGACGGCGATGAGCAGGCTGTTGAAGAGCGAATGCCACAAATCGTCCGACGAGAGGAAGAGCTTCTGGTACCACACGAAAGAAAATCCCGTGAAGGTCGTATCCTTCGACTTGTTGAAGGAATAGAAGATGATCACGAAGAGCGGTATGAACAGAAAGAGCAGGGCAAGCACAAGCACCGTGTTGGAAAAGCTGAAGGTCTGGTTTCGCTTCTTCCACTGCCTCTTTGCATGCCTGATGGGCTCCGTCGTGTGCTTTGACCTGATTAAAAGCTCAAAGGGATGCCTGATGCTCATTTTTCACCTCCAATGCTGGCGGCAATAAGTGGCTTGGCAAGGCTCATATCCTCCTTGGCGGACACCTTCTTGAGAGCCGCTTCCTTCCTGTTTGAAGCGAGCATCCACAGAATGCCGATCATGCTCAGCGCGGTGATGACCATGCTGAACGCAGAGGCAAGCGGCCAGTTGCGCACCTTCTGCACCTGGTCCACCACGAGGGTACCGAGCATATAGCTGTCCTTGCCGCCTACCAGCTGGGGCACCGTGTATGAGCCAAAAATCGGAATAAACGTAAAGATAAGCGCGCTGACGATGCCGCTCTTTATGCCCGGTATGAGCACGAGCATCATGGACTGCGGCTTGTTTGCGCCGAGGTCGCGGGATGCTTCCAGCAGAGAAAAATCAAAGCGGTCAACAGCGGTGAAGACCGGCAGGATGGCGTAGGGCAGGTACATATAGATGCTCACGAGGATGACCGCTCCCTGCGTAAACATAAACTTGTGCGCAGTGAACGAGCTGCCGTCGTGCAGTATGCCGTGATGCCATATATTATAGAAGAAAGCGAAGAGCGAATTCAAAAGCCCGTTGTCACCCAAAATCGTAATCCATGCAAAGATGCGGATAAGCGAGTTCGTCAGGAAGGGGACTATGACGAGGATGAGCAGGAGCGTCTGATGGCGGCTGCGTGCCATGGCATAGCCGCAGGGCAGCGCGAGCAGGATAGTTATCAGCGTGGAGAGCACCGTAATCCACAGCGTGCGCAGGAAGATGAGCCCATACGCAGGGGTGAGCATCTGCTTGTATGCTTTCAGGGAGAACTCTCGTACCACGCCACCATAGACATCGCGCTTCATGAACGAGTATGCTACGATGATGAGCAAGGGGGCGACAAAGAAGATGGTGAACCACAAACCCATCGGCCATGCGTAGAAGGGACCGGGATTCTTCTTCTTGTAGATGACGCCGCTCATTTATTTATGTCCTCCACAATGTAGCCGTCTTCGGCAGACCAAGAGATGTACACCGTGTCCTTCCATTGGATCTCAGGTCCGTCATCAAGATAATTCGTGTGCTGCTTGAACACCTTCACGATGCTGCCGTTTTCCAAGCGGACATAGAACTTGGACTGGAAGCCAGTGTACACCGGTTCTTCCACAATGCCCTTGAAGACATTGATGTCCCGCCGCCCGTGCACGTCAGGCTCTTCAAGCGTAATGCGGATTTTTTCCGGGCGCACGGTGAAGCAGACTTTCTGCCCCACATCGGTGTGCTCGTAATCCGTAACGAGGATATTCTTGTCCTCCTCCTTGGTTGCCTGCGTGTCTCCCTTGAGCTGCGCCTGCATTCCCAGCGCGGGAGTGTGCAATGTGACCATGAAGTCGGGATCCTTGCCGGGCGTCTGGTGGGGCACGCATTCCACCACGGAACTTTCAAAGAGGTTCGTGTCACCGATGAACTGCGCCACAAACTGCGTGGCGGGGCTTTCGTAGATTTCAAAGGGCGTGCCAATCTGGAGCACGTGTCCCTGATTCATCACGGCAATCCTGTCGCTGACGGCGAGGGCTTCGCTCTGGTCATGGGTGACGAAGATGAAGGTGATGCCGATTTTGTCATGGAGGGCATCAAGGTCCAAGAGGAGGCTGGAACGGAGCTTTGCGTCAAGGGCGGAAAGCGGTTCGTCCAAAAGCAGCACCTTGGGGTCGTTTATCAGCGCGCGGGCAATGGCAACCCGCTGCCTTTGACCTCCGGAAAGCTGGTTGGGCTTTTTGTGGATATGCTGGTCAAGCTGCACAAGATGCACGTATTCTTTAACCTTTTCGTCTATGGTCTTTCTGTCGAGCTTTTTGAGTTTGAGCGGGAACGCCACGTTGTCGTAAACGCTCAGATGGGGGAAGAGGGCGTAGTTCTGAAATATGGTGTTGCTTGCACGTTTGTTCGGAGGCAGGGGCACAACGTTCTTGTCGTCAAAAAGGATGGCGCCCTCATCGGGGTACTCAAAGCCGGCAATGATGCGCAGCAAGGTGGTTTTGCCACAGCCGGACGGTCCGAGCAGGGAGAAAAACTCACCCTGCTTGATGGTGAAATGTATGTCATCAAGCGCGTGGAAATCTCCAAAATGCTTTGACACATGGTCAATAGAAACTGTACTTCCGTTCACTGGGTACAACTCCTGTAAAATGTAATGTCAGGGTTTACTTTCCCTTTATTACGTGAAATTGTCAATATATTTTGGAGAATTTATACAGTTTTTTTGCAAAAAGGGGGCCGGTCTGCATTCATACAAGTTTTTTTATTCCCCCTGCGGGATATCGCTGTTCAGGCTTTTGTTGCGGTAGTTCAAATTCGTGCGGAGCGAGTAGCCCTGCTTTTCCCAGAAGGCGTTTGCCGCGTCGTTGTCACGGAAGACAAGCCCGAAGGCCTTCTGTATTCCCTCCGCTTTGAGCGCCGCTTCCGCGCGGGAGACGAGGGCTCCCGCAATGCCCTGCCGCCGCCAGTCGGGGTGCACGCACAGGTGATGGATGATGCCCCGCCGTCCATCGTGGCCGGTGAGGATTACGCCGATGATTTTTCCCGTGTTGTGAGCCACTGCGGCAAAGCAGGTCTTCGGGTTCCGCGCAAGATAGCGGGTGATTCCTTCACGGCTGTCATCAACCGGGTTCAACGCGCGGCGGGACATCTCGCTTGCGTTCCACAGCGCAAAGATTTCGTCGTAGTCAGCGGCGACCACAAGGCGGCAATCGTAAAAATAGGGAACAGGAAATTCCTTCACCCGTACCGAAGTCTCCATGTTCACCAAGCCAGAAACTAAAACAGTCATATACTGCCCTCCCTGTCCTTTCATCTGATGAATGGTAGCACATTTTCAGCCGATAGTCTATTAATGGAGGAATCTATGGCTTTTGATTTTAAGAAAGAATACAAGGAATTTTATCTCCCCAAAAACAAACCGGAAATCATAAACGTGCCGAAAGCGAATTACATTGCGGTGCGCGGACAGGGGAATCCTAACGAAGAAGGCGGCGCATACCAGCGGACGACGGGCATTCTGTACGCAGTGGCATACACACTGAAAATGAGCTATAAGAGCGATTACAAAATAGATGGTTTCTTTGAATATGTCGTTCCACCGCTCGAAGGCTTCTGGTGGCAGGAGGGCATTGACGGCGTAAACTACGCAGACAAATCCGCGTTCCAGTGGATTTCAGTCCTCCGCCTGCCAGACTTCGTGGGCGAAAAGGATTTTGCCTGGGCGGTGGAAAGCGCGTCTGCGAAAAAGAAAATTGACTGTTCGCCTGCGGAATTCCTTTCTATAGATGAAGGGCTCTGTGTCCAGATCATGCACAACGGTTCCTATGACGAAGAGCCTGCAACAGTTGCATTGATGGACTCCTTCATAAAAGAACGAGGGTATGAGAACGATATAACCGCCACCCGGCTCCATCACGAAATCTATCTTTCTGACCCGCGGAAATCGCCGCCGGAAAAATGGAAGACAGTTATCCGCCACCCGATAAAGAAATCATGAACAAGGAACTACTTTCCCCGCGCAAGCTGTTCCACAAAGGCAACTGGCTTTGCCGTCGCTTCAACCCAGCCAGGCTTAAAACCTGCACAGAGCGCATTCTTTACCGAGCGAATATTTGACCATGCGGCACAGTAGAACGGAATCTTTTCGCGGAGGAAAGCCTCCCGTGCAAGGCGGTTTGTGAGCGCGGCGGCAATTCCCTGACGGCGGTATTCCGGCAGAACATCAACGCCTATCTGCCAGAACTCTTCCGCATCAGCGGAACAGCCCGCAAGCCCTATGAGCTTTTCCCCGCTGTATGCGCCCACGGCAAGCACGTCCAGATTTTTTCTGTCAGCGCACAGCGCATTCCCCCATTCTGGAAGATAAAGCAAGGCAAAGTCTTCCTGCGAGAGCACGCGAAGTTCATATTCGCACGGACACACGGCGCTGAATACGGCATCTGCATCAGGCAGGAAATAATCAGCCATAAAGCAAATCTTCGCATCTGCCACCGCAAGCACATCGTTTATCGTGTAGAGCGCGGGAGTTTCAAACAGGCGGTACGGCTCAGACTGAGGAGCAATCACAGCCTTAAGCGGCTCGAGCAAATCCGCGCGGGCAGACACAAGCGCATTCGTTCCATAGGACACGATGTCGCATACGAATGGCAGTTCCAGATAGCGGTGCGCATTCTCATTCGGCTTGGACTCCACAAACACATTCTCGTGGCGCAGAAAATCTTCTGGCGTACAGTTCGAATCGTATGCCGACTGTTTCATAGCGGCATGGAGGATGTAAGACGGAGTATATTTGATTGCAGTGTTTTTCATAGGCTTATGCATATCTCGCTTTATACGACTCCCCCCACGCCTGCATTGCATCGAGGATGGGCTTCATCGTCTCGCCGAGCGGGGAGAGCGCGTATTCCACAACCTTTGGCGGATTGATTTCAATTTCCGTCCGCGTGATGATGCCGTCTGCCTCCATCGATTTCAGGCTTTCAGTCAGCACCTTCTGGCTAATTCCCTCAAGACTATTTTTCAGTTCATTAAAACGCCACGCTCTGACAAGCAGGTTCCGCACGATTAAAAGTTTCCATTTACTGTTCAAAAGCGTGAGCGTTGTCGCTACGGGGCAGTCCGGCAGCTCTTCTTTTCGTTTCATACGCCTATTGTAGCAAAAAATCACTGAAAATGACAATAGCAAGCCAGGTTACAAAAAAGTGCCTTCTTGATTTCCAAAACAGGGAGTTTTATACTTATTATAGCTAAGTTCAAATGAACTTGATACATTTTACGGGGTAAAACCCCAAAAGGAGTCATTATGGCACTTGCAAACCTTGCAGATTGGAACAAAAAGACGGCAGCCGCGGAAAAGGGCGCGGCTTGTGGTACGGCATGCGGATCAGGCAAACCCGCTGATGAACCCGCAAAAAAGCCGGCAGCATGCGGAAGCGCGTGCGGTGCAGCCAAGCCGGAACCAGAGAAAAAGCCTGCCGCCTGTGGCTCAGCGTGCGGTGCGGGCAAACCCGCAGAACCGGCAAAGAAGCCCGCAGCTTGCGGCAGTGCCTGCGGAGCAAGCGGCAAATAACACAAGAGGGCGGACGGTACAGGTAGGGTCTATGGCACAGTATTTTGCTTTTCAGTGGCACATCACCGATGAGTGCGACCAGCGTTGCAAGCACTGCTATATTTTTGCAGAAGGGCATCCCGCGCTTGTCTCTATGGATTGGGAACAGATTCAGAAGGTCTTTTTCAATGCGCTCGCTTTCTGTCAGAGATACGATCGTCTGCCCTATCTTTACCTCACCGGCGGCGACCCCATCCTGCACCCGCAGTTCTGGGAACTGCTCAAGCTCTGCAAGGAGCATGACGTTCCGTTTACGCTGATGGGAAATCCTTTTCATCTGAACACTGAAAACCTTCGCCGTATGCGCGACTACGGCTGCGATAAGTATCAGATGTCCATTGACGGCATGGAGAGGACGCATGACTGGTTCAGAAAGCCCGGCAGCTTTAAGACCACGCTTGAAAAAATCCGCCTGATAAACGAAGCAGATATAACAAGCGTGATTATGAGCACCGTAAGCGGTACGAACATCGATGAAATCCCTGATGTCATCGATGCGGTTGTAGCGGCAGAAGCGCAGGTCTATGCCTTTGCCCGCTATGTCCCCACAAGCGATGGCAAGGGAAATGAAAAGAGCGACTGGTATATTACCCCCGAACGCTATCGCGATTTTCTTGAGGATATAGACTGCAAGTACCGTGACTACGAAAGCAAAGGCTGCAAGACCTATTTTAACAGGAAAGACCATTTGTGGACGCTTTTCAACTACGAGCATGGCAGGTTCTCTCTTCCTCCCGAGGAAGGAAAGCAGACAAAAAATCCGCTCATCATTTACGATGGGTGTAACTGTGGAAACTGCCATATCACCATTCTGCCCACAGGCGACATCTACGCCTGCCGCCGCGTGGCTAACAGCAAAGTGGGGAACGCTTTCAGCGACAGCCTTGCCGATGTGTGGACTGGCGCAAAGATGGAAGCCTTTCGCAACTACGGCAGGTTTTCAAAATGTGCAAAATGCGAACTGCTTCCCTACTGCCGCGGCTGTCCTGCGGTTGCGGCAGGAAGCAGCGGCGGGGATTTTTATGCGGCAGATCCGCAGTGCTGGAAAGTTATGGGAGGTAATTCATGATTAATCAAAAAGGAAATATACAGGCGCTCAAAGATGCCATCGCTGCATCCGATGCAATCATCATCGGTGCAGGTGCAGGGCTTTCAACTTCGGCAGGCTTTACCTATTCAGGAGAACGCTTCAACAAGCATTTTGCCGACTTTGCAAAGCGCTACGGTTTCTCCGATATGTATACAGGCGGATTTTATCCCTACAAGACGCTTGAAGAACACTGGGCGTACTGGAGCCGTTACATCATGATAAACCGCTATATGGATGCTCCCAAAAGCGTCTATGCAGACCTTTTAGCTATTGTGAAAGGGAAGGATTACTTTGTCATCACCACGAATGTAGACCACTGCTTCCAAAAGGCAGGCTTTGACAAGACGAGGCTTTTCTATACGCAGGGGGATTATGGCCTCTTCCAGTGTTCCGAGCCGTGCCATCAGGGAACTTACGACAACGAAGCGGACATTCGCGCAATGTACGAAAAGCAGCGCGATATGAAAATTCCGTCAGAGCTTATTCCTCACTGCCCTAAGTGCGGAAAGCCTATGAGCATGAATCTCCGCGCAGACAATACTTTTGTGCAGGACGAAGGCTGGGATGCCGCCGCTGCACGCTACGAGCAGTTCCTTTCTTCTCGCAAAGCGGCAGGCAATGGAAAAGTCCTGTTCCTTGAGCTTGGCGTCGGTGCGAATACGCCCGGCATCATCAAATATCCTTTCTGGCAGATGACGGCGGCTAATCCCAATGCGCGCTATGCCTGCATCAATTTTGGCGAGGCAGCCGCACCGGAAAAAATAGCTTCCCGTTCAATCTGCATAAATGCGGATATAGGCAAAGTGCTGACCGAGCTGAAAGCAGCGGAAGGGAACACAGAGAAAAGATGAAAGCCGTTGTATTGACAAAGGCGTGCGAAGCAAAGGATATCGTCCTTTCCGAGGTTCCCATACCTCACGCCACGTCGGGATGGGTGCTCGTGAAAATCCACGCATTTGGCATGAACCACAGCGAGCAGATTTTGCGGCAGTTTGAGATTGAGAACGACTACATCGCAAAGCCAATCATCCCCGGCATTGAATGCGTGGGCGAAATTGCGGATATAGCGTCCGAAGATGCGGCAGACGGACGGCTTTCGCTCGGACAAAAGGTGATTGCGCTCATGGGCGGCATGGGGCGGAGCTTTAACGGCAGCTATGCGGAGTATGCGCTTCTTCCCGTCCATCATGTGTTTGCGGTACAGAGCGGCTTGCTGTGGACTGAGCTTGCCGCGGTTCCCGAAACGTATTTTACGGCATGGGGTTCCCTTTTTGACTGCTTGCAGTTACAGCCGTCGGACACGCTTTTAATCCGCGGGGCAACGTGTGCCCTTGGTTACGCAGCGATGCAGCTTGCCCGCGCGCTGGGCTGCAACGTTGCCGCGACGACGCACCGCGAAAGCAAGCTCCGTCTGCTTGAAGGAGCAGGTGCGGACGAGTGCATTCTGGATAACGGAATGCTGTCTGAAAATTACGCCGCGCATTTTAACAAGGTGCTTGAACTAGTTGGCTGCAAAAGCGTGTGCGATTCACTTTTGTGTGCCAAAAAGGGAGGCATTGTCTGCAATACGGGAGTGCTCGGCGGTGTCTTTGCGCTCAACGGCTTTGACCCCATCAAGGATATCCCCAACGGCGTCTTCCTGACAGGCTTTTTCAGCAACAGCCCGACGCAAAAAGACGTCGATGCAATCTTTGCCTTCCTGAATGAACACCGCCTGCAGCCGCTCGTAGGAAAGGTCTTCCCGTTCAGAGACATAGCCCTTGCCTGTGCGGAATGCGACAGCGGCAGGGTGAACGGGAAGATTGTGGTCGAGGTATAGCTCCCCCGCAAACTTATAGCGAAGGCGCAAAGAGCCATGTCTGGATGGCGCGCGGGGGACAGCGGAGCGCTGTGCGGTGAAGCGCATTGTTCCCCGCACCCCGCACATCCAGATTGAAAACCATATCAGCCTCCGTGCGGTTCATTACGACAAGCGTTAGGGTGCCGTCCGGATTTTTGTAAGCAAGGCTTTCCATCTCATTTGTCAGGTGGCCGCTGACGGTGGCAGGCGTCATCGATGAGCTGAGCTGCGTTTCAAGGCGCTTTGCTCCATTTTGAATAAAGCGGCTGAAATGCCCGATATAATAGTAAGAACTTTGAAAGTACAGCTTTCCCGTCTTTCCATCTGCGAGAATGGGCGCATCGCACATATTGCCCACGTGGTTCGGGCCGCCCTCCATATCCAGCACAATGTTCCAGTCAATCCACTTTGTTGCCCCGCTGTTCAGGTCGTTTATGATGTTGTGCGCATAGCGTTCACCGGTAAACCAGGCACCGTTTCGGGGACCACCTTCCACGCAGCCTTCTGAAAACATGATGTCCTTGTCTGGGTATTTCCTTGCAATCTCCCTGATGTTCTCATACTGATCGCCAGAATACCAGTGGTAGGCAATGCCGGCAATGTATTTTGAAGCTCCGGCAACAGCCATTGAAGCGTCCATGCGTTCCAACGCCAGATCCCTGTTGTGGTCCCAGATATAAATCTTTACATTGCCAAGCCCTTCCTTTTCCAGCTCAGGTCCAAGGTAGCGGACAGCGAATTCCCCTTCCTCCTCTGCGCTCCACAGGCAGGAATCCCATATTTGCTTTGCAGCCGCTTCGTTTTGCACCGTCACGTAGTCAATCCGTATTCCCCGCTCCTGCATTGCCTTTATGAAACGGACAAAGTATTTTGCCCACAAAGCCCTGTACTGCGGCAAAAGATGCCCGCCGTGGTTCATATCGTTGTTGTCTTTCATCCATGCGGGCGGCGACCACGGGCTTAACAGGAAGGAAAGCCCGCCGCCAAAGCTTTTCTCCGCAGCACGGGCAAGCGGGGTAATGTATTTGTCTGTCCGCTCCATGCTGAAAGAATCCAGTGTTTCGTCCCTTTCCGGAACACATGCCCAGTTTCCCAAAGAGAAATCGCAGGAGTTCATGTGTATCCGCGCAATACGGTAGGCATTGCCCGTTGTCCGGCTAAAATAAGCATCGATCGCCTGCTGCCGGACCTCTTCGGGCATTCTGGAAAGCACATAGCCGGAAGATTCCGTCAGTGCGCCGCCAAAGCCTTCAAAGCTCTGGAAGGTCTCTGCTGCATTTACCGTGATGGTGCAGGCGAGATTTTTTCCATCTTTCTGCATCCTCTGTACGGGATCAATCTTTTTAATCTGTTCAGAGCTGTCTTTCGCTGTTTCATATACGCTGAGCATTGTCATTGCCTGTTTCCTCCATATAGCCATACATTACTGCAAGCGATTTTGGAAATCAATAGATGCTTCCTGTAAAACCGAAAAAAATCCACCTTTCTGAAAATCTTCAAACTAGCATTATCCCGTCAGCGGGCATATACTCTAAACAGATAAACAGGAACAGGAGGTATCTGTAGAGATGAAAAAGAAAGAGGTACGGGCAGGCAGGAAATCATTCCTCGTCAGACTGCGCGAAGAAAAGTATTTGCAGTTCATGGCGCTCTGCGGTGTAGTGTGGATGCTTATTTTCAATTATATTCCGATGTATGGCATATTGATTGGATTTAAAAAGAATTTCTTTATTACAACGCCGCTCTTCAGCAAGAAGTTCTGGACAAGCCCATGGGCAGACCATTTCGGCTTTCAGCACTTCCTCACTTTCTTTCACGATGAAGATTTCCTGACCATTATGGGCAACACGTTGGGAATAAGCCTTTTGAAGCTCTTAATCAATTTTCCTATTCCCATTATATTCGCGCTGCTGTTGAACGAAGTCCGCAACGCGCAGTTTAAAAAATGGATACAGACGATTACCTATATGCCGCATTTCCTTTCCTGGGTTGTGCTCGGCGGCATCCTTACCACCTGGTTAGGCGAGTCCGGTCTGTTTAACGAGATTTTGATTGGAATGGGCATAATGAAAGAAGGAGTTTCCTTCCTTGCCTATCCAAAATACTTCTGGCCGATCGTCATCATTTCGGATCTATGGAAGGAAGTGGGGTGGAATGCAATCATTTATCTTGCGGCAATTTCCGGCATCGATCAGGAAATGTACGAAGCGGCAAAGGTTGACGGGGCAAGCAGATGGAAGCAGATTTGGACAATCACCCTGCCGTCAATCGCGCCGACCATTACAATCCTGTTTATCCTTGCCGTCGGCGGACTGCTCAATTCAAACTTTGACCAGATTTTTGTTTTGCACAATCCGCTCAATGCCTCCCGGAGCAACGTGATTGACATCTATGTTTACCAGTCTGCCATGCGCGGAATGAGATATTCCTATGCCTCTGCAATAGGCTTGTTTAAATCGGTGATTGCATTCATTCTCCTGTTTGGTGCAAATCAGGTCACTAAAAAGTTAAATGATACGTCATTGCTCTAGGAGGTAGCTATGTCTCATACAGAAAGAAAGCGCTTTGCATCGCTGTCAGGTCCCACTCATGGTGATATTGTCATAAACGCGCTGATGATTTTGGTGTGCTTTTTGGCGCTGTATCCCGTCTGGTACACCATAGTGATTTCACTCAATGATTCAAGCGATGCCATACGGGGAGGCATTTACTGGCTGCCGCGCAAGTTCAGCTTGGAAAGCTACAAGACGGTTTTTCAAGACAAGACTATAATTCAGGCATTTGTGATTACGATTCTCAGAACCGTCATAGGAACGGTGACGAGCGTGTTTTTCACCGCAATGGTGGGCTATGCCTTTAGCAAAAAGCACATCATGGGAAACAGGCTGTATACCATCATGGGAACAATCACCATGTTCTTTGGCGGCGGATTGATTCCGTACTTCATCACGCTTAAGAACCTCGGACTGTATGACAATTTCTTGGTGTACATCATACCCGGACTGTTCAGCTTTTGGAATATGATAATCTTTATGTCCTTTTTCCGCGAGCTGCCTGCCGGGCTGGAAGAATCCGCAAAGCTTGACGGCGCAAATGACCTCGTCATCTTTACGCGGATTGTCATTCCGCTTTCAATGCCGGTTATTGCAACAATAGCGCTCTTTAACGGAGTCGGCCATTGGAATGATTATTTTTCAGGCGTTATGTATATAAATAAATCGGAACTACAGCCCATCCAGACCTATCTGTACAGGATTGTTGCGAGCGCATCTGCATCAAAGGCCGTGGTTTCAATGCCGACGGGAGTTACCGCGCAGCAGGTAAGCAGCCAGTCGGTACGGCTTGCGACAATGGTCGTGACGACGTTCCCGATTATGTGCGTGTATCCCTTCCTGCAAAAATACTTTGTAAAGGGAATGCTGGTCGGTTCAATAAAAGGCTGAAGAAGCCCGCTACGGGCTTGCATAAAACACTCAATTCATCCATATTTGGAGGTATATATGAAGAGAATCAAATTTGCAGTAGCAGGACTTGCTATGGTTGCCGCAGTAGCGTTGCTGGGCTGCGGCAAAAACGAAAAATCAACTGCTTCAAGCGGAAGCGTCTCTGCCGATGCGCCCGGCTGGAGAGAAAACGCAGGCAAGGCAATCAAATTTGACTGGTATATCAATTTCAGCTGGTTCGCACGGCACTGGGGAGACTCAAAGGTTTCCAAGTATGTCACAGAAAAAACAGGCGTAGATATAAATTTCATCGTGCCTGCGGGAAACGAGGCAGAAAAACTGAATGCCATGATTGCAGGAGACGCCCTTCCTGACTTAATCACGCTCGGTTGGTATGAAGCGCAGGTTCCCATGATGATTGAAGCAGGCCTTGTTGAGCCGCTTGATGTGCTTGCGGAAAAATACGACCCCTATTTCTTCAAGATTGCTGATTCCGACAAGCTTGGCTGGTATACCCGTGATGACGGGCACGTTTACGGCTATCCGAATGCTTCTTATACCGCAAAGGATTATGAAAAGTATCGGGGAAAGCTCACTTCAAACGAGACCTTCCTTGTCCGCAAGGATATGTACGAAGCCTTGGGCAGACCGGATATGACAACACCGGAAGGCTTTTTAAACGCGCTTCGAGCCGCAAAGGAACGCTTTCCAAGCGTAAACGGGCAACCCCTTATTCCCTTTGGCACGAATGAGTTTACCGATGTCGGCTGTACGCAGCTGCAAGGCTACCTTGGGCACTTTCTGGCGCTTCCTCCAGAAAAGGACGGAAAGTTTGTAAACTTTGATCTTGGAAACACGGAAGAAGAGGAGTATACCCGCTGGCTCAAGGTGTTCCGCCAGGCAAATGAAGAGGGCTTGTTCGCCACCGATGTATTTGTGGACAAGAGAAGCCAGATAGAAGAGAAAGCCGCGCAGGGACGGTATTTCTGTATGCTGTACCAGAACTGGGATATGCAGGCGCCTCAGAACGCCCTCTATGCCCGTGATCCTGAATCAATCTATATTGCGGTGTCTGGCCCCCGAAACTCAAAGGGAGAAGCCCCCGTTCTTGCCGGTGGCGGAATTGCAGGGTGGACAATTACCTTGATTTCCAAGAACTGCAAGGACAAAGCGCGCGCAATCCAGTTCCTGACCTACCTTATCAGCGAGGAAGGGCAAATGGATTTGAACTTCGGCATCAAGGGAGAAACATACACCATCGGAAGCGACGGGCTTCCCCACCTGACGCCGGAAGTTGCAGCCCTTGACAAGAATGAAAAGAACAAGCAGGAGACGGACATCGGCGTTCAATATACATACTGGATGCTTATGGATACCGCATGGCAGGCGCAGTGGGGTATTGAATATGCGCCGTCATTGGAACAGCCGCAGCTTTGGACTCGTCCGTATGTTCGCTCCTATGCCGCCTATGACGGGCTTACTTTGCCGGTTGGTTCTGACGAACAGCTGATTTATGAAGACATACAGCGAAGGTGGGGCAAAGTGCTTCCCCAGCTTATCCGCGCACCTTCGGAAGCGGAGTTTGATAGGCTTGTCGCAGAATTCAACCAGTACAAGAAGGACAAGGGCATTGACAAGGTTATTGCTGCCCAGACAGCACTGATGAATGCCAACAAGAAAAAGCTTGGTATGCAATAAATTCCTCCTGCCATCGCTGATTTTTGCTGCAATCGGCGATGGCTTTTCTTTTTTGGCGATTTATACTAGTATAATGGCATGGCAGGAAAAAATATGACGTTTTCCAAGCGGATAGTGCTTGTCTACACCTTCATCGTCACAATCCCCCTTATCGTGCTGCTGATTTTTATTTTCTCCGGCGTAAAGCGGAGAAATTATGCCCAGCTAAAAAATGACTGCCTGCTGGCGGCTGAGGCAAACGCCTTGCAAATCAGGCGAAACCTTGCTGTCTTTGATTCAATAGAACAGATGATAGGCGGAAACTATGAACTTATGCACTTTCTCCGCGTGCCAGAGGGCCTCAGCGAAGAAGAACGCATTCAGACGCTTATAGCGGAAACCGATGAAATAGAGCGGACGCTTTCGGTCCTTCCCGATATTTACGGCCTTCGTGTTTTTGCAAACAATCCGCTCATACAGGAACGCTGGCCAATCATCATGAGCAGTGACCGGACTGACCTCTATTCGCTCAAAAAGTGGGAGTGCAACTACGAAGCAAACTACATAGGAAATATGACGCACCTTTCCGAGCTCTCTGTGTGCAGCACGAGGAGCTTGAAGTACTACAATCTTTCTGTGGGCTACCTGCAAGTCACGATGAAGATGGAAGATTTCTTTCCCTTCCTGTATGAAGGCAAGGCGGCATTCCTGAACGACTACATCTATTCGCTGAGGCGTTCTGGCGATGAAGGCGGATATGAGCTTATCCCCATTGTAAATGAAAAAGTCATACAGCGCAACAAAACACTTTCATCGGCTGAAATAGCTGCCATACAGAAGGAACTAAGTGAAAACTTTGTTGCACAAAGAGGTTTGTTTGTTTTAAAAAACGGCTTTAAGAAAAGCTATGCCGCATGGCATCTTGTACCGGATATGGAGCTTGCCATCGTCCACACGGCATCTTTCGATGCAATCCGCAGCCAGATATATCTGCTGGAATCTTTCGTCCTTTTTGCAATTCTTGCCACCGTCATCATTCTGTTTTTCATAATCAGACTTACCTCTGCAAAATTGCTCTCCGGCGTCTATGCCCTGATTGCTGGAATGAAAAAAGTGCAGGGCGGCGATTATAATACGCGCCTTGAAGAAAACGCAAAAGATGAGCTGGGGGAAGCCCTGCATTCCTTTAACAGGATGGCGGCGCAGCTTGGTACTCAGATTGAACTCATAAAGCAGGAAGAGCATTTGATAGCCGAGACAGAGATGAAGGCAATGCAGAACCAGATAAACGCGCACTTTCTCTACAATATTCTGGAAACCATAAAGATGCAGGCGGTAATCGCAAATGAGGACGATATCGCCGAAAGCCTGACCGTACTGGGAAAGCTTATGCACTATTCTCTGCGCTGGAAAATCCACATCGTGCACCTCTCTCAGGAAATAGAATACATCCGTTCGTACATCTATCTTTTGAACCTGCGGAATGATTATGTTATCTCCCTGCAGACGGAAATTCCAGAGGAGTACGGCAGCATTCTGATTCCCAAAATGATTTTACAGCCATTGGTGGAAAATTCTTTTTCCCACGGCATTGAGCCCTTGGGCAAGGATGCCGCCATAAGGGTGTTTTCGCAGCTAGATCCCCAGAACAAGGAAAGGCTCTTCCTCTGCGTGCAGGATTTTGGGGGCGGTATTCCCAAAGAAAAACTTGCGGAAATACAGGACTACCTTTCGCTTGATGCTTATGAGAAGGACAACACGGGAAGCATCGGCTTAAAAAACATCCAGCAGCGTCTTGTAATTCTGTACGGCAAGAATTTCAGAATACAGATTGAATCAAAAGAAGGGCAGGGAACCTGCATAAAAATTCCTATAAAGCGGGAGATAGAAAGAGATGATTCGTGTTTTGATTGTTGATGACGAAAAACTGATCCGCGCCGGACTTATAAAGACCATACGGGACAATTTTTCCGTCCCCATGAAGATTTTTGAAGCGAAGAATGGCAAAGATGCTTTGGAAATTGTAAAGAAAGAAGAACCGTCTCTGCTGATAACGGATATAAAAATGCCCATAATGGACGGCATAGAGCTGATGAACCAGCTTGGAAATATGCCATGCAAGCCGCAGATAATAGTGCTGAGCGGATTTGATGATTTCAGCTTTGCAAAGGCCGCCATTCAGAACGGTGCCTTGACCTATATCCTGAAGCCGGTTGACAAAAAAGAACTGATTGCCGCAATCAATCAGGCAATAGGGAATTTTACAAAGACAGAAAAGAAGCATACGGAAGAATTGCTGAAAGTCATTATGGAAGAAGGAGTGCATTCCATAAAGCAGGAAGAGATAGCCTTTGATTTTGCGCAGGGGGCATATTACGTCTCCGTATACGGGGCGAATTGCAGGAATGCGGTCGTTGCCGTCTTGGAAAAACACAAGTATTATATTATAGAAGAAAAACGCGATTATATTGGCCTGCTCTATTCATACAACGGGACAGCGGTTGCTTATGATGAGAAGCTTTTAGATGAAGTACTCATCGGCGTGAGCGGGAAGGGAACAAACTTTTCCCAGTTGAGGGCACTTCGCAAGCAGTCCCTTACCGCGCTGTTGCAGAGTTTCTTTGACAAGGACACGGGACTGCCCCTTGCCAGGCGCGTTAACGGTATGTATTTTTTTGACGAGGAAGAAGAGCTAAGCAATTTTACCGAAATAGAAGAACAGTATGCAAAACTTGCTTCTACACTGGATATTTCCTCTTCACAGGAAATTCAGAGAAATGTGAAAAAGCTTCTTAGTTTTGAAGAAGCGTCCGCAAATGCAAATGCCCAAAGGCTTTATTTTATTCACGGAAAACTTATCTCCGATTTATTCGTGCACTATGCTTCTTTGATAAAGGCTGATATTTACCTTCCCTCAAAGACAATACTGGTTGAAGATTATGCTCCCCATGCAAGTCTTTCCGCATGGATTTCCTGCGTGACGGATGTTTTGATTTATTTAGGCGAAATTCTGAAACAGAATACCAATGAGTCCCCCTACATTGCGGAAGCGCTTGAGTATATACAGGCTCATTTTACAGAGAACATAAGCATGGCTATGGTAGCAAACCACGTCTCGGTGAATTACACTTGGTTTTCAGAAAAATTTAAAGAGCACACCGGCATCAACTTCAATGACTATGTAAAACGCCTGCGCATTGCCGAAGCCAAGCGTCTTTTGCAAAAGAGCTATTACAAAGTATACGAAGTTGCACAGAAGGCAGGCTTCACCGACGTGAAATATTTTATGCGGGTATTCCGCAACGCTACAGGCATGTCCCCAAGCGAGTGGGCGGCAAAGCATGAGGCATAGGCAGTTCTTCGTAATAATAACAATTTAATCTACATTTAATTGTTTTGGTGCGAAAGAGTCCTCCTCCCCTCCTTTCGCCGCAGCCTTTATTAGAAAACGTAGAAGCCTTAATTAGAAAACGTAGAAGCCTTTATTAGAAAACCTAGAAGCCTTTACTAGGAAACCTAGAAGCCTTTATTAGGAAACCTAGAAGCCTTTACTAGGAAACCTAGAAGCCTTTACTAGGAAATCTAGAAGCCTTTATTACGCACCGAAATAGCCTTGACTGCATAATGCATTCAAGGCTATTTTTATTGTGAGGATTTAGATAATTTTAGGTAAATTACGCTTTAGCCTCCGCGGCATCGTCGCAGTCCTCGTTCGCCTTGCGGTAGAGTGCGGCGAGGGTGCTTACGCCGAATTTCTTGAAGATGCGGCAGCAGTAGGTGTCAACGGAGCTGCGGCGCAGGTGCAGCTTAGAGGCGATGTCGTCGTGCTTCAGGCCGGACAGGAGCCCCGCGTAGACGCTGCGCTCGCTTTCCGAAAGCAGCTCGTAGCAGGCGGCCGCATCGCTGCCGTCCTCCGCGTGCTTTCTGAATGCGCCCTCCGACCAGAAGTGCCTGCCCTGCGAAGCTGCCCCGGCACAGCGCAGAAGCTCCTCCTCGTCTTCTAGGTCCGCAAGGATGACGTCTACCCCGTGCTTCCTTGCGCAGTCGAGTGAGGCCTGGGGGGTATCCGAAAGGAAGAGGCACGCCGTAGTCCTTATGCCCCGCTCCCCGGCGAGCGAAAGGGCGAGCTCAAGGTCCGCGGCGCTTACGGAGCCGTTGCAGAAGAGGACGTCCGCCCCCGCGAGCTTCTTCTTGAGCGAAATGAAGTCCCCGCAGAGGACGAGCTTCTGTACCTGCCATAACTTCCTGATGAGCGGAGAAGCGACGACGAGCTGGTGCTGCGAAAAGCCGAAAACGGCTACCGACCGATAGGTTTGCATAAAATACCTTCCTTAAATGAAAACTTTGGGGAAGGCGATGACAAAGGGCATTGCAAAAAAACACCGCAGCGGTGACTTTCTGCAAGCCTGTAAACTCTTCCCCTTAATAATAGAATACGGCATAAAACGGAAAAACTTTTGCACAAAATTTTTTATGAAAAAAGGCATATAATAGAAAAGAAACAGCACGAATGGCGGGAAATGGTGGCGTAAATCCTTGTAATA
>CAKZZK010000018.1 GCA_937885235.1 uncultured Treponema sp. | reverse complement strand
GCTGGTTATGTTCTCCTGCTACCTCTTCTGCGTTTTCAGCCCCGGTGTGGCGGGACTCATCGCTTCGAGCCGCATCTATTCAAGCGATGCCAACAACATAGGATTGAACCTTGAGATGGATGCCATCCTCGCGGTGGCGCTTGGCGGGAACAGCCTTGGTGGCGGGAAGTTCAATATGGCTGGCTCCATCATTGGCGCCATCACCATCCAGTGCCTTACCACGAGCCTGTATGCGGTGGGCGTATCTGCCGACCAGCTGCCGGTGTACAAGGCATGCGTCGTTATCCTTATCGTTCTTTTGCAGTCACCTGCATTCAAGAAGCTTCGTGCTGAAATGAAGCTGCGCAGGCAGAATGCGCTGGCTGCAAAATAGGAGAAAGAAAGATGAGCAAAACATTAACTGCAAATAAAAAGAAGCTAGTAGACGGCAGCAATTTCCTGCTCCTTGTGACAATCTGTCTGTTCGTGTTCATGTACGTCATGGGAATCATCATCTTCCATGAGAAGGGCTTTCACCGCACGCAGATTTTCCTGAATATGTTTATGGACAACGCGGGCCTTTTGATTGCTGCAGCGGGCATGACGATGGTCATGATTACGGGCGGCATAGATATTTCCGTCGGCTCTGTCATAGGATTGGTCTGTATGGTCCTGTCGTTCTCTATGGAACGGATGGGCATGAGCTGGGTAGTGGCGGTGCTTGTGTCGCTGCTCTTTGGGCTTATCTTTGGTGCCTTTCAGGGCTGGCTCATATCCTATATGGAATTACAGCCGTTCATCATCACGCTTGCGGGTCTGTTCGGCTGCCGCGGCCTTACCGCCATCATCAGCTCCGAGCAGATAGCCATCACCAAGAGCGAGACTTTCCTCGCCATTGCAAAGATGGACATAAACCTTCCGGGCTTCCTTGGCTACTACAACAGGCACGATGTTCTGATAGCCCCCTTTATCCATCCGAACGTCATCATCGCCATCATAACGGTCATCGTGATAGGCTACGTGCTCAAATACACCCGCTTTGGGCGCAACCTTTACGCCATCGGCGGCAACGAGCAGTCCGCATTGCTGATGGGCATCAACGTAAAGCGCACGAAGTTTATTGCCTATATGGTGGAAGGTTTCCTTGCTTCCCTTGCCGGCGTGGTGTTCTGTCTGAATACGACCGCAGGCTTTGTGGAACAGGCCCGTGGTTTTGAAATGGAAGCCATATCTTCCGCCGTTATAGGCGGCACCATGCTGACGGGCGGCGTCGGCTCTGTGATAGGAACTGTCTTCGGCGTCCTCATAAAGGCGACGATTGAAACGCTTATCCGCAGCCAGGGAACGCTTTCCTCGTGGTGGAACAAGATTGTGCTTTCCATCATTCTCTGCTTCTTCATCGTGCTCCAGAGCGTCTTTGCCATGATGAAGAACAAAAATAAGAAGTAAGCATTTGCTGCTAAACCTTTTCAGTTTTCCTCTTTTGGGGGAAGGTGCCGTTGGTACCTTCCCCTTTTTTGTTGTGTGCCGCAAGTTGCGCCGCGTGCTGTTATGCGCTATAATGGCTTTATGCGTAGGCTGTCATTTGTCTTTTTATGCGTTTCCTTCCTTTTTGTCTGCTGTGCGCGGCAGGAGCATTCCTCCATAGTCTTTGAGCCGGGCGGGCACAAGAAGATTATCGTGGGCTTTTCCCAGATAGGCGCGGAAAGCGCGTGGCGCGTCTATAACTCAAAGTCTGTGCAGGAAGCAGCTTCCCGTGCGGGCGTGCAGCTGCTCTTTTCTGATGCCGAGCAGAAGCAGGAAAAGCAGATAAAGGCAATCCGCACTTTCATTGTCTATCAGGTGGATGTCATTGCCTTTGTGCCCATTGTGCAGGACGGCTGGGACAATGTGCTGAGGGAAGCGAAGGAGGCGGGCATTCCCGTGATTGTCTGCGACCGCGAGATTGTCACCGAAGACGAGAGCCTCTATGCGGGCTACATCGGCATGGACAGCACGGAGGAGGGGCGCAGGGCAGCCCGCTTTTTGCAGCGCAAGTATCAGGACGCTGAGGAAACGGTCTCCATTCTGGAGCTGCGGGGTACCGATGGCTCTTCCGCTTCTGACCGGCGCATGGAGGGCTTTCGGGAAGTGATAGAGGAGGACAGCCGCTTTTCCATTGTCTACAGCGAGAGCGGGGATTTTATGCGCTCGCGCGGCAGGGAGATTGCCCAGACCGTCCTGGACAAAGGCAACGGCAGCCTTGCGGTGGACGGCAGGAAGGTGGATGTCATTTTCTCTGCCAATGACGGCATGACGCTTGGCTTTCTTGAGGTGCTTGAAAGCAAGGGCATTGTGACGGGAAAAGACATAACGGTTGTGACTGTCGATGCCCAGCAGGAGGCAATAGACAGGCTGAAGGGCGGAACGATAAACTGCGTGGTGGAATGCAATCCGAATCTGGGAGAGCCTATTATCCGTCTGGTAAAGAAGCTCGTCGCCCACGAGGAGGTGCCGCGCCTGACCTATGTGGAGGAAGGTGTGTTCACAGAATACGATGACCTTTCGCTCATTGCAGAGAGGGGGTATTGATATGGTGCAGAGCAACGAGGGGTACGTTACAAACATAAAGAACACCCTGCGCTTTTCCTATATGATTATCATTGTCCTGCTTATGATTCCCATGGCCTCTTCCATCGTCATCTTCCGCCTTCATGCGAACCAGTACGACAAGATAATCACCAATGTGAGCCATGCGAACCAGCTTTCCCAGATTGCGCACGGCGATATTGTCGATGAGGTGTGGAACGTGGTGGCGGGGCTTAAGTCCTTCAACGAGGGCAACCAGTATGTCATGCTGCGCGAAATCCGCGTTGGCCTTGAGGATATTATGAATTCTTCCGCTGTGGAAAACCGGGAGCTGCTTGAAGTGGCTTTCCGCACGGAAAAGACGCTTGAAAAATATGTGCAGCAGCTGGGCAGCCACCTTGAAGCAAATGCTTCTGTTGCGGAAAATCAAGAGGTGATGGAGCAGATACGCGGCGTGTCTTCCCTGCTTGCCGACGTCCTGCAGGACTTCATCATCTCTGAGATGGAGATGGCGGAAAAGACAAATGAGGATATGCACCGTTCTTCCCTGTACCTTTCTCTGGTGCAAATAGGAATAGCGGCGCTTGGCTTTGTCATCGCCATGGGGGTGTCGTCAGTGCTTTCGCGCACTATCAGAAAGCCGCTCCGCAGTATGGAGCTGCTCTCTTCGCGCATCGCTTCCGGTGATCTTTCTGCCCGTGCCGCTCCGCCGCGCGTGGTGGAGCTTACCCCGCTTGCCGAAAACCTGAACATCATGGCTGAGCGCATACAGGAGCTTATCGACGAGAACATAAAGGAGCAGCGCAACCAGAGGATTGCCGAAATGCGCACCTTGCAGGCGCAGATTACGCCGCACTTCCTCTACAACACCTTTGATACGATTATCTGGCTTGCGGAGGCAGACGAGATGGACGATGTGATTGCAATCACCCGTGCCTTTTCCACCTATTTCCGCATTTCCCTGAGCAAGGGGCATGACTGGATAAGCGTGGCGCAGGAGATTGACCACGTGAAGAGCTACCTGCTCATTCAGCAGATGCGCTATGCGAACATCCTCAGTTACGAGATACAGGTGGGGGAGGGGCTTGAAACGGTGCCCATCCTCAAGCTGCTGCTTCAGCCGCTCGTGGAAAACGCCATCTACCACGGCATAAAGAACAAGCGCGGGCGGGGAAAGATTTTGGTTGAGGCGGAGCGCGTGGATGCTTTTGGCAAGAAGGACGGCGGCGTGCGCCTGTGCGTGAGCGATGACGGCATAGGCTTTACCCCCGAGCGCCTGCAGGAGGTGCTCGCGGAGCTCAGCCAGAAGACAGACACGGAAAACCTCACCGCCGTCTACGGGCTTTACAACGTAAACAAGCGCCTCTCGCTCTATTACGACGGCAATGTTGCTCTGAACATACAGAGCGAATACGGCAAGGGAACAAGCGTGAGCTTCACGGTGCCAATCCTGCCGATTGCGTCATTGCAGCAGTG
>CAKZZK010000017.1 GCA_937885235.1 uncultured Treponema sp. | reverse complement strand
AGTTCAGACGTGTGCTCTTCCGATCTGCCTGCTATCCAAAGCGGAAAAGCTCAGCGCAAAGGCGCTGAAAATTTCCATACCGCTTGAAAGCAACAGCATCACACAGGTGATGAGAGAGATAGATTCTTCCTACAGCCCGCAAACAGGCAAGGTGTCCATCATGCAGTGGGTGCTCACCGGACTCGTCCTGCTTGCCTGCATGGTGCTGCTCGCGCTTTTCATTTCGCCATACGGGGAACTGCTGACGGCATATTCCTGCGGCATCTTTGCGGCGGCGCTCATAGCATACTGCGCAGTGTTTGTGGGGACTAACCTTGATTTCTTCATAAAGAAGATTGACACGCACAATGTTTTTCTCACTTTTAGGTGAATTTCGACCGAAAATAAAATATGCCGTCAAAGACAAACAGCTATGCCAAACCTGACTTCTGGTCGCAAAAGGCTTTCTCAGAGGGCTATCCCGCACGGAGCGTCTACAAGCTTCAGGAGATTGACCAGAAATTTGGCATGGTAAAAAAGAATTATACCATTCTCGATCTTGGTTCGGCTCCCGGAAGCTGGACAACATGGCTCTTGCGCAATCTTGACGGTACAGGCAAAGTCATTTCGGTGGACTTAAATCCCTTGGACAAATCAGTAAAAGGCGAAAATCTCATCTTCCTGCAGGGCGACCTCTTAGACGAAGCGATGCGCAAGGCGGTGGCAGAACAAGGGCCCTACGACCTTGTCGTATGCGACGCGGCCCCCCTGACGACAGGCAACCGCACTATAGACACAGCGCGCTCCCACGCCCTCGTGCAGATGGCAGTCTGGTATGCGGAGCAGATGCTTAAAAAAGGCGGAAACTTCTGCGTCAAAATCTTTCAGAACGGCAGCCAGCAGCAGGACCTGCAAAAGATGCGGGCAATTTTCTCCAGCGCCAAAGGCTTTAAACCAGAAGCATGCCGTTCAACATCATTTGAAACCTATTTGATTGGAATCAACAAAAAATAAGTGAGGAATGGAATGAAAGAAATTGCTTTTTTTGCAGAGTCATGTTATAGTAGAAAGAATAAAATGAGGGAATATTTAAAAATCGGAATGTTCTTCTCGCTCTTTGCGGTCTGCACGGCAGGTTTTGTCGTGGCTTCCACGCTGGGGGTCATCCACTACCGGGATATGCAGGGAAAAGGCGGCTACGATACTTCCGATCCATTTCTGGCAATAAACATCATCGAGCCCGACAAGGAAACGGTGCAAGAGGAAGAAATCCCTGCTGTTGCAGAAGGGGAAGCTGCTGAGCCGCAGGAAAGCATTGCAGAGGTACCATCTGTCACCGAGGGCGACAGGGATCTGTGGTATCAGTCCTACTGCATCAAAAAGGGCGATATGATCGGCTTCATAGCGGAAAGCTTCGGCATTACGCAGGATACGATCATCAGCGTAAATCACATCGGCAACTCGCGCCTCATACAGCCGGGAGACTATCTCAAGATAGCGTCTATGCCGGGCATACTGTACACGGTAAAAGAAGGCGGTGAAACCATAGCTTCGATTACAGAAAAATACAAGGTGGATGCCCAAAAATGCTCGCTCGCCAACAACACGCCTCTTGAAGAGGAGCTGAGCGCGGGGCGTTCTATCTTCGTGCCCGATGCAAAGATGGACTGGGCAACGGTGCAGGAGATAAACGGAGACCTCTTTACCCGCCCCCTCCGTGTGAACTATTACATTTCTTCCCGTTTCGGCTGGCGCACCAACCCCTTCAATTCAGCAAAACGTACCTATCATGGCGGCGTAGATATGGCATGCCCGAAAGGGACGAACATCTATGCAGCGCTGTCGGGAAAAGTCATCACCGCGGGATGGAGCGATATATACGGCAACTATGTGGTCGTGAGCCATCACTCCGGCTACAAGACGCTCTACGGCCACATGAGCAAGATTTCCGTCAAAGCGGGGCAGTCGGTGACGACGGCGACAAAACTCGGCGAGGTAGGCAGCACGGGCATGAGCACGGGTAACCACCTTCATTTCGCGGTCTACAAGAACAACAAGGGCATAAACCCATTGAGCTTGTTAAATTAAACTTTTCATAACAACTATGGAAACTATGTAAAAAATCGGGTTTACAAATTCTTATTTGAGGGGTATAATAAGAGTACTATGGCTGATTTGTTGACAGATTCACAGTTCACTACGTTCCGTAACTTGATATACAAGACAAGTGGCATCACTTTTTCCGACACGAACCGCTCTATTTTGGACAGCCGTCTGAAAGAAAGGCTACGGGAAAAGCAGATTTCAGATGTAGATCAGTACTACAAGCTGATTACCAGCAACCAAGATGAATTCAAGAACTTTCTTGACAGCATTACGACTAACCTGACGAGGTTTTTCCGTAATCAGCCGCATTTTGATGCCCTCATCAACTATGTCATTCCGCATGTCATAGAAAACAAAAAGAAAACCGGCGGAACAAAGATTACCATCTGGAGTGCAGGCTGCTCGACGGGCGAAGAACCATACACCATCGCCATGCTTTTGAAAGACAAGCTCCCCGCTCCCTACACCTTCAGCATAGTTGCTTCTGACATTTCCCTGAAGTCGCTGATGGTCGGAAAGCAGGGCTTCTATCAAAATAACCGCATCACGGGCATTCCTCAGCACTATCTGGACAGGTTCTTTACCAAGGTTGCCGATGGGTACCAAGTAAAGTCTGACCTCATGTCAACAATCCGTTTCGACTACCACAACCTTGCGAACGACAGCGGTGCGCGTGATCTCGATATCATTTTCTGCCGCAATGTGCTCATTTATTTTGATGAGACAGCTCAAAAAGCAACAATAGACAGGTTCTATAAAGCGATGGCACGCAGTTCATATCTGTTCATCGGTCATTCGGAAAGCCTCTTCGGTATGGATACAAAATTCAAATTCTTGAAGACGCAATGGGCATGTTTATACGAAAAGGACGAAAAATAACTTACTGAGGTTTTATAGGATATGGATGATATTCAGGTTCTGGTTTGTGATGATTCGGCATTGATGCGGAATTTAATCTCCCGCATGATAGACTCAATAGATGGCATGCATACGGTGGGAACAGCTATGAACGGGCGATTCTGCCTGCAGAAGATACCTGTGCTCAATCCAGATGTTATCGTTCTTGACATAGAAATGCCTGAGATGAACGGCGTTCAGTTCCTCGAGGCTCGCAAAAAGCAGGGCATCAATGTTCCTGTCATCATCCTGTCTTCTGTCGCCACCAAGGGTGCCGCCGTCACCATGCAGTGTTTGGAGCTCGGCGCGAGCGATTTCATCACAAAGCCTTCTGGCTCTGTTTCCAGCAGCATCAGCTCTGTGGGAAGCGACCTCATTGAATGTGTTGCCTCCTACGGTTGCCGCTATGCCCGCAGCAAGGGAAAACAGGTTCAGACTGTCGACCACTTTATGCAGCAGGCAAAGCTCAAGGAAGTGGAGAGCCTTTCGGCAAAAGAAGGCCTCTTAAACAAGAAGCCTGCAACAGCAACAGTAAAGCCGCACACTACCGACAAGCCGGTGCTCTCCCCCACCCTCTTTTCAAGCTCATCAAAGAAAGAGCCCGCTGTCATCAAGCCATTGCGGGATCCAGGAGCCATTGACATTGTGGCAATAGGCATTTCGACCGGCGGTCCAAACGCACTGCGGGAGATGTTTGCCAAAATCGACCCGAAATTCTCGCGTCCTATCTTGGTTGTGCAGCATATGCCTGCCGGATTCACAAAGGAATTCGCGGCAAGCCTTGACAGAATTTGTCCGCTCAAGGTAAAGGAAGCTGAGGACATGGATCTGATTCATCCGGGGCAGATATATATTGCCCCCGGCGATTTCCATATCAAGGTGGAAAAATCAACGCTCTGCAACGTCATCAGGCTTTCAAAAGAGGATTTACGTAACGGGCATAGGCCTTCTGCTGACGTGCTCTTTGAATCTGTCGCAAAGATTTACCAGAATAAAGCGCTCGGCGTCATTATGACAGGCATGGGACGCGATGGTGCGGCACAGCTCGCCGAGATGCGTAAGCAGGGCGCTTGGACGCTCGGGCAAGACGAAAAGACCTCTATTGTCTACGGTATGCCGAAAGTCGCTTTCGAGCTTGGCGGCGTGCAGAAACAGGTACCGCTCGAAAGAATGGCGGAAGAAATCAATTCCCTCGTCAGAGCCCATGCTAACGGCTAAGCTTTTCCCTCTGTAATGAACAGCGTCTTTAGTACTTATCTCGAGCGCATAGAAGAAGAAATTTCACAGGCACTTCCCTTTCCTCCAACACAGGGCTGGGAAGCATTGTCTTTTGGTGAAAAAGCAACAGAACTGAGCGCGGATACTTTTCAGCCGCTCATTGAACCGCCACATTCGCTTATCAGGCTCGGCGGCAAACGCTGGCGCCCCCTGCTGCTCGTTCTGGCTGCGGAAGCCTGGATGCATCAGCGGGACAATCTGGATGAAGCAGAGAAGGAAAAGCTTCTTCAGGCAGCCTACCACCTTGTACCGCTTGTCGAATTTGTCCACACCGCAAGCCTTATCCACGATGACATAGAGGATTGCTCCGACACAAGGCGGGGTCTGCCCGCTGCATACATCACTTATGGCACAGACATAGCGATAAATGCAGGCTCATGGCTTTACTTTGAAGCCCCTTCCTGCATCGACACGCTCGAAGCATTCGGCATAAGCGCGGAACAGCGGCTCAGGCTCTACCAGAGCTATGCGATGGAGCTGCGCCGCCTGCATCTGGGACAGGCAATGGATATTGCATGGCACCGCAATGCGGCATATTGCCCGCAGCCTCTGCAGTACATGACGATGGTCAGGAATAAAACCGGCACGCTTGCTGCCCTCGCAGTGAGGACGGGCATGGTGATTGCGGGAGCGGATGAAGCTGTGGCGACAGAGGCGGCAGAGCTTGCAGCAAAAATAGGTATAGGCTTCCAAATCATAGACGACGTTACCAACCTGAGTTCCGGCAATCCCGGCAAGCAGCGCGGCGATGACATCGTTGAAGGGAAAAAATCCCTGCCGGTCCTGCTCTTTGCGGAAAAGACGGGCGCACAGTCAGAGCAATATGCCGAGCTTGTTTCATGCTTCACGCGGGCAAGAAAAGAAGGCATAAAGAGTCCTGCCGTAGAGCAAGCCATAAGGCTGTTAGACGCAAGCGGCGCCATCAGCGAAGCAAGGACACAGGGCATTGCGTTCATCACCAACGGCTGCGATGCGCTTGAAGCGCTGTTTGGCTTGCAAAGTCCAGCGGCAAAGCTCATAAATACATTGTTTGCTTCCATGAGGAGGTGACGCTATGTTTGAAAATTGCGAAGTCCTGAATAATCAGGCCATAGAATTAGCCTCAAAGGGTGAATATGCAGAAGCGATAGCCTGCTTCAAGCGCGCTATTGCCATCGAAAAAGAGAATTACCTGCTCTGGTATAATCTGGGAATCACCTATCGCGATGCCGGTGACATAGAGGGCGCACACGATGCGCTGATGAAAGCATACTATATAAACCCGGATGACGAAGAAGTCCTCGAAACAATCTCCTCGATATGCTACACGATGAGCAATTTTGAAGAAGCCTTCGAATACACAATGCGGGGGCTTGCTCTGAATGAGCAGAATTATCACCTGTGGAACACGCTTGGTGTGCTGTACTTTAACCAGTCAGACTATGAAAGCGCAAGCGAGGCTTTTGAACAGGCGCTCACTATCAATCCCTACTATTATGATGCGCTCTTCAACCTGCGGGATGCCTACGGGGAACTCGGAAACACCGTGGGTGCCGCCATCTGCGCACAGAGAATGAGGGAAATCCCCAGCAGCAATCATGTATAGAAGAGCCATGGTCGTATCCCTGAAAGGCGGGGATATTCGGGTTCTGCCCCTGTTCAACGATGAATGCGCAAGCTGTGCGGCGGGCTGCAGCAAGCGGGGAGAACCATTTGCCGTTACCAATCCAAACAAACTGCCGCTAAAGACAGGGGTGATTGTCTCCATCTCCTCCCCAAAGCAGATACAGGCTGTGGAAGGCTTGCTTTCGCTCCTCGTGCCGTTTACCTGCTCGGTGGCGGCTTATTTTGCCGCTGTGCCCCTTGCGGGCTGTTTTGGCTTGCAGGCAGGGGACGGGCTTCGAGCTGTTTCCGTACTTGTGGGGCTTGCGCTTTCCTCGCTGGGGGTGCTCATCATCACGCGGAAGCTTCCGTTCAGGAAGAAGCCAGAGATACGCGAGATCCTCCATCAGGCAGACGCTTGACCAAAACTCATTATAATGGGAAAATAGCCGTTATGAGTAAATATATCCTTGTCACTAGCGGAGTTTGTTCCAGTCTTGGAAAGGGGGTTGCCGCAAGCACCATAGGCAGCCTGCTTGAGGGCTGCGGCCTTAAAATCGCCATGCTCAAATGCGACCCTTATATCAACGTGGACGCGGGCAACATCAGCCCCTACCAGCACGGCGAAGTCTACGTTACCGAAGACGGTGCGGAAACAGACTTGGATCTTGGCAATTTCAGTCGCTTTACAAGCGTAAAATTGTCAAACGAAAACTGCGTGTCAATAGGCAGGGTATATGAAAACGTCATCAGAAACGAACGCGCAGGCCGCTACAATGGCCGCACCGTACAGGTTATTCCCCACATCACAGATGAGATAAAGCGCTGTATCCGCCACCTTGGGGATTCCACAAAGGCAGATGTCGTCATTGTGGAAATCGGAGGCACGGTAGGAGACATAGAGGCAGTACCTTACCTCGAAGCAGGACGCCAGCTCATCCGCGAAATGGGCAAGACAAACGCCATCAGCATACATCTGACGCTCATTCCAGTCATAACGGGCGGGGAGCTTAAATCAAAGCCGACCCAGCACGCCGTCAAACAGCTGCAGGAAGCGGGCATTCAGCCGGATATTTTGCTCTGTCGCTGTGAAGCGGAGGTGGATGACGCGCTTAAGCGCAAAATCGCCCTCTTCTGCAATGTGGCGGAAGGGGCTGTCTTCATTTCCCCCGATGTAAAGCGCTCCATCTATGAGCTTCCCATAACCTTCCACAAGCAGGGAATAGACAAAAAAATACTCGAAAAGCTTTCTCTGGGAAACCGCAGCACGGACATCAGGCAGTGGACAGACTTCATTGAGAAACTCAATCACCCCTCTACGCAGGTCTGCATCGCTATGGTGGGCAAGAAGGACTATCTGGACAACTGTTACAAATCCGTGCAGGAGTCGCTCTTCCATGCCGCTGTCACCGGCAACAACGCAGAAATAATCATAAAGAAGATAGACGCGGAAACGCTAGAAGACACCAAGGACTACACATCTGCTTTCAAAGATGTCGATGGCATCATCGTACCCGGCAACTACGGGCAGCGGGGCTTCATGGGCTTGCTTTCAACCGTCAAATACGCGCGGGAATTCCACCTGCCCTACCTTGGCATAGACCTCGGCATGCAGTTGATGGCAATCGAGACGGCGCGTTCGCTCTGCGGCTGGGAGGATGCGGATACCACTGAGTTCATACAGAATTCAAAGCACCCCGTCATCAGCCTGCCCGAAGAACAGAGCGCTCCTTCCGCAGGCGTCATGAAGCTTGGCGCAAGCATGGTGAACATCATGGAACACACAAAGCTGTATTCCATATATAATTCTTCATCTATTTCGGAACGGCACCGCTCAAAATACACCTTTGACCGTCGCTACACCGCGGAGATGACGGCGCACGGGCTCATCACCTCTGCCTGTGCCGCTGACGACGCACAGGTGGAAGCATTTGAATGGCGCAATCACCCATGGGGAATAGGCGTGCAATACCATCCTGAATTCGTGAGCAGGCCGACAAATCCACACCCGCTGTTTAACGCTTTCATTCAGGCAGCCATTGCTTTCCACAAGGGCTGATAATGGAGGCACCCATTCTGTTTCTGGCAGGCTTTTTGACGCTTGCCAGTTCCTGCTCGCTCAGCTACAGTTCCCAAGCTCAGGATGAATCGCGGGTACCTGAATTTACGTTCAGGGACGCGAGCTTCAATCGCTATGAAGACAACGAGAGAACATTTTCCTTGGAAGCAACCCGCATGGAGCAGTACTCAGCATATCCCGTCACCTATGCGCAGGATGCAGAATTCAAAGTGTGGAATGAAAAAGACGAAGTGGAAACCGAAGGTTCCTGCGGCCTTCTGGGTATGCACAGCGACGGACAGCACTTTACCCTTTTCCGCGACATATTCATCAAAAACTATGAACAGCAGATGGAAATCCATGCAGACAAACTCAAATGGAACGCAGAGAACGGACAAATTGTATCCGACACGCTCTCCACGGTAGAGCTGATAAAAGATAATCTTGCCATCAAGGGCACGGGATTTTCTGCCGACAGCAAGACACATGACTTTAAATTCTCTACATCAGCTGACGGAAGCATCGAAAGCGATGATACTGCGGAGGGAGAAAGCAAATGAAGCAAATACTCTTTTTGCTGCTTGCCTGTATATGTCTGCCGCTTAGCGCTGAAAATATCATTTTCCGAGCGGATTCCATGACAGGCTCTTCGTCGGAAAGCGCAGAATACGCAAAGCTCAACGGCAATGCGACCATCATCACCCCGACAATGGAAATCTATGCCGACACCATAGAGATGTCAGGAAAAAACTACCGCTATATCAAGGCTTCCGGCAATGTGAGCGGCACAAACACCGAAAGCAAGATAGACTTTACCTGCGAGCAGCTTATCTATGACCGCGATACGGAAGTGGCCACGATGCAGAACACCGTGCACCTCGTTGACCGCGAAAACGAAACCGTGGCAAACGCCGAAGTCATGGATTACGACAAGAAGAAAGACACGGTCATCATGCAGATTTCCGTCACCATGCAGCAAAAAAATAATATCTGCATCGGTTCCCATGCCGTCTACAATACGGCTACGCGGATGCTCTACCTCAGCGGCAATCCTCAGATAACCCAAGGCTCTGATGTCTTCCGCGCACAGGAAATCAGCCTGAATCTAGATACGCAGGAAGTACAGCTGCACGGCAGGGTGCGAGGCTCCGTCACCGACAACGACTAGGAAACACTATGGATACACATACATTGAAAGTCAATTCTCTCTATAAGTCCTTCGGAAAGAAAAAAGTCGTGCAGGGAATTGATTTTTCCATGCAGACGGGGGAAGTGCTCGGACTTTTGGGACCAAACGGCTCAGGAAAGACAACAACCTTTTATATGATTGTCGGCTTCTACCGCCCCACAAGCGGCGAAGTTTTCCTTGACGACAGGCAGCTCACCAAACTGCCCATGTATAAACGCGCACAGCTCGGCATCTCCTACCTGCCGCAGGAACCTTCCGTATTCCGCAAGCTGACGGTGGAAGAAAACATCTGGTCAATTTTGGAAACACGGCGGGATTTATCGCATAAAGACAAAAAGAAGCAGCTCGAAGAACTCATCGAAGAGTTTTCCATCGGCAGAATCAGAAAGCAGCAGGCATATACGCTTTCAGGCGGAGAACGCAGACGCACAGAGATTGCGCGTTCGCTCGCAATACAGCCGAAGTTCCTCCTCCTTGACGAGCCCTTTGCGGGCATAGACCCCATCGCCGTTGCAGACATAAAAAAGCTCGTCAAGCTGCTCGCCGACAGGGGAATAGGCATACTCATCACCGACCACAATGTACGCGATACATTGGAGATAACCGATAGAGCAATCATCATCTCTACCGGTCAGATAGTCATTCAGGGCGACAAACAGACCATACTGGATTCCCCCGTGGCGAGGGAAATCTATTTGGGATCAGATTTCAGCATGTAAGAATCCCGCAGGCTGTGCACAGTGAGCGCGGCTTGCAATGCGGATACAGCTGGAGCGACGGCACCGACCACTGGGACGAGACCCTCAGCATGGCCGCAGAGATGATCGGCTGCATGGAGTGCGGCTGGAACGCCTATTTCTGGTGGTACGGCTGCCGCTACTACTCCCTCGTTGGCGACGGCAGCGAAGGCGCGGCCAGGGGGCAGATACTCCCCCGCGGCTACGCCTACTCCCAGTTCAGCAGGTATATTCAGCCGGGAGACGTCAGGGTCCGGTCTTCAGTCGACGGTACTGAAAGCCTTCTCGCCACCGCATTTGAAGGAAACGGTTCCCTGAAGGTCGTACTGCTCAATACCGGCAGCACCCTGAAAGAGGTTACGCTCGATTCCGGGAAAGAGACCGGGAGCGTCTCCGGCACTTACAGTTCATCTTCCGCAAA
>CAKZZK010000016.1 GCA_937885235.1 uncultured Treponema sp. | reverse complement strand
CAAAAGAGCTCCGTCAATAAAGCTACAGAATGGATTGTGCAGGAAATTGTTACTTCGCGAAACGGTGAGATGATGCAACTAGAGACAATCAGTATGAATGCAGAAAAAGCTTTTGCGAATACGCGCTTTATGCGGCGGGCTTTGCCGCAAAGGGCCAAGACTGTGTTCCTCTTTGGTACTCCTGAATACAGTAACATCGGCGACTCTGCTATAAACCTTGGGGAACGCGCGTTCATACATCACTTTTATCCCGACAGACAGCTTGTGGAAGTCAGCACATATGATTTTGATAGCTATTATCCTGCCATCGCACGCACCGTTGGCACGGATGACATTATATTCTTGCAAGGCGGCGGCAATATGGGAAGCCGCTACCTGAACGAAGAGAATGTGCGCCGCCGCGTCATCGGCGATTTCCCGAACAACAGAATCGTCATCCTGCCGCAGACGGTGTATTATGAGGATGAGAGAGAGCTTGAGCTTTCGGCAGAGATCTATAACAGGCATAAACGGCTTACGATATTAACGCGCGGTGCAGAATCCCTTTGCTTTGTAAAAACTCACTTCCCAAATGCAACTGCAGCCTGTGCATTGGATATGGCTTTATGCCTCCAGCGGGACTTTCGTATGGAGCGCCATGGCATTCTCCTGTGCATACGAGACCTGAACGATGAGAGCGGGTTGACGGAGGCACAGTACAGTGCTGTTATGTGGACTGTACGCTCCCGTGATGCGGATTTTTTGCAGACAAACAATTTGAATGAAGGCAGCACGGAAGCAAATATTTACACGGAAATACAGTTCCGCGTGGTTACTGAGGAATTGCAGAAATTTGCTTCAAGGCAGGTCGTCGTGACTGACCGGCTACACGGGTTGATTTTCGCACTTATCACGCGCACCCCGTGCGTCGTGGCCAGCGCATTTAATCACAAAATCCGTGAATTCTGTGCAATGCTGGGTGAGATAAATGCCGTCCGCTTTATAGACAAGGATATTGATAAACTTGATGATGCGATCGCCGAAATGCTGTGTGTGAGGCAGCCAGTCTATCCTGATTTTACAGAAACATTTGCTGAAACGGCAAAGCTTGTGGAAGCTGACTTATGGCAAAAATAAAGAGGCTGGTTAATTTTATCATTCCGGTTGAAGCGTGTAACTTTAGGTGCCATTATTGCTTTGTTGCACAAGATGGAAGAAATACAGGACATATCGGTAAACTGAAATATTCACTTGACTATATACAGAAAGCGATGACGGTGGAACGATGGGGAGGTGTTTGCCATTTATCAATATGTGCATTGGGCGAAACACTGATTCCTGATTATACTGTGGAGCTTGCCCGCAGATTGTTGGAAAATGGCCATTATATTTCAATTGTTACAAATGGCACCCTTACAAACAGAATAAAAAGTTTGTGTAGATTACCAGAAAAATTGAAGAACCATTTGTTTCTGAAATTCAGTTTTCATTATTTGCAATTAAAAGACAGAGACATGTTTGATGTCTTTTTCAATAATGTTCGGTGTACGAAAGATGCAGGTATTTCTTTTACTGTTGAAATGACGGTAAATGATGAAACGGTTCCCTATATTTCAGAGGTGAAAAGGATTTGCTTGCAAAGAGTCGGTGCTGTTTGTCATCTGATAGAATCAAGAGATAACAATAATTCATATGTCCGTTTGACAAAACTGCCTGTTGAGAAACATCAGAAAATTTGGGAATCATTTGAATCGCCTATGTTTCATTTTCAGCAGAGTCAATGGTTGAAGAAGCGTCGTGAATTTTGTTATGCGGGAGATTGGGTTTCAAGTCTCGATGTGGAATCTGGATACCTTGTTCCCTGTTTTAGTGGTGGAAATGCAATATCGTACAATGTTTTTGAAAATATTGACGAGCCAATAAAGTTTTGTGCAATAGGGCATAATTGCCCTTGGTCACACTGTCAGGCTGCTCATGTTCTTTTGTCATTTGGCATTATTCCAGAATTGCAGGCTCCGACTTATATGGATTTTAGGGATCGCGCCTGTATTGATGGCTCACATTGGCTAACACCTGCTGTTAGCGAATTCTTTTCCAGTAAATTTATCGAGAGCAATGCAGAATATCCGCCGTTAAAAAAGGCATTCGTAAACAGGCTCATGGAGCTTGACTATCCTGAGGAGGAAAGCACCTGTCTGGACGGCAGTGTGCGCACGGGCGAAGATGAATGTGTAGACGGAAAGGCTTTGTCCCGTTTGCTTCGGAAAAGGCATATCCATACGCTTATTGTTTGGGGGACAGGAAAGCGATGTGATTTCTTGCTGTCGTTGTTCAAAAAATCTTCGATTCGAGTGCTTTGTCAAGTCAATACGGATTCTTGCTTTTCTCCTGATGGCAGGCGATGGCGGCGCGCTCTCCGCAAGGCGAAATGGTTCTTCATATATGCATTGCCGTTCGGTATGGGGCGCAGGTGGTATGAAGGGCGTAAAGTTTCAAAAGGGGACAGGCTGCCGGATGCCGACGCAATAGTTATTTCAGATTTTGCCCATTTTAACAGCAAACGTAAGCAGATACCGCCAAAGTTCAATCGCGTGCTTTCTATAACGGAACTGGCTGACGGGAATTCCCATATAACAAATAATATTGAATATAACTTAAACGGGGGGGGGGCGAATACATTTTAGTGTGGATGATGTCTGGGAACCATTCAGTCATATCACGGACGGAGACTACCATTCCGTATTTGAGGAACCGTTTTTTGCCTGGCTCAAAGAGCTTCGTGCCAGACTTGGAATCAGCGTAACGCTGTACTGTTTTTTTGAAGATAAAAGTAAAAATTTCTTTATGGATTCCGTGACTGCCCGCTATAAGGCAGAGTTTGAGTCTAATGCTGGCTGGCTACATTTTGCCTTTCATGCGCGGAATGCGGAATCTTCCTATTCTGGTTCAGATGCGTGCTTGCTCGCAGGAGACTATCATGAAGGAATGGCTCAGTTGGAACGGATTGTGGGAAAATCTTCTTTAAGCCATACGCTTAGGTTGCACTGCTGGCAGGGAAGCAAGAGCGAGGTGGAAAAAATGGTGTACGATGCGGACTATCCGCTTGCGGCATTGCTCACACCGAATGACGGCAAGGCTGGCTATTATCTTGATGCAATCCAGAACCATAGGCTACAGAAAGATTTCTATTTATTTGATGAGTCTGTAGGATGTGCATTTTATAAAACCGACCTTCGCATAGAGAGCGTTGCCGATGTACGCCGTGTACCATATAAAAACTTGTGCCACACTCATCAAAGGCAGGTGTCTGTGTTCACCCATGCGTGGGCTCTTGCGGAACAGAAGGTAAAGGCGGACACGGAGTATGTGCTGGAAAATCTTGGAAAATTGAATGGGAGATTGTATGTATAACGCAGAGGGGAGTACTATTCCATAGCTATGCATAAAGCCAGTTGACAATAAACTAAAAAAATATGTATAATCTATAATTAAGTTATGTTGAAAGAATCTATTTCTATAAAGAATTTTGGACCTCTTGTTGATGTTCAGATTGACCAGGTGAGAAAACTGAACGTTTTTATTGGCGATTCTGGAAGTGGAAAAAGCACCATCATGAAAATTCTTGTGCTTTTTCAATGGTTGTTCAAACAGTTATGTTTGCGCTCTTATCTGAAAAAAGCCGGAATAAAAGAAAATATCAAGGAATTTGATTTCAAAGAATATCTGTCAAATAATGGTATACTTGGCTATTTACAAGATGACACCGTGATTGTGTACACCAGGGGAAAATATGTGATTTCTTATAAGAATAAAAAGTTGAATTCAAGGATAGATATTGATGATTCAGATTTAAGTCTTGAAAAGATGACTTATATTTCAGATAAGCGTAATCTCATTCCAAATCTGATGGCGGGAACAGTTCCTGCAGATAAGGTTTCGGATTTCTTCTTGCATGAGACGTTTGAAGATTTTAAGAAAGCCGTGAAAGACCTTGAAGAAATAGCTGTTCCTGCAATTAATGTCTCTGTAGGGAAGAAATACTTGAAATACGGAAACTTTGAATTATATGTGAGGGATGAAGGACAAAACTCGTCTTACGAGATAAAAATGGAAGAAGCTTCTAGTGGAATGCAAAACGTGATTCCAATGTATCTTGTAATCAGGTTTTTTGCAATGAAATTTAACCTTACGGATGCAGCAAAACTTACTATTAAACGATATATGTTTGATGCTGATATAATGGAGCAGTTTAATCAATTTTCTCCTTCTTTTAATCTTGCGGACATAAAGAATAAAAATATCCATATCCATATAGAGGAACCTGAACTTAGCCTGTACCCGAAAGGCCAAATGCAGCTGATGCAAAGCCTCATCGATGTTTGTTATAAGGAGAAAAATAAGGATTATGATATTTCGATGGTTGTCTCCACGCATAGTCCTTATATAATGAATTATTTGAATCTGGTTATAAAGAAAAGTTTTTTAGAATTTGATGATATTGGCGCATATCAAGTAAAGGATGGCATGCTATTCAGTCTTATGAAGCCGAATAACCGTATTGTGGATACAAGATCGATGTCTGATCCTATTGGTGAAATCTATCAGGATTTCAATTTGTAACGGCGGTTATAGATGACGGGACTTTTATTGCAAAGAAAATTTCTTGAACAATTTGATAAGGGAAATGCAAAGTGTGAATTACCGGAATGCTTTATGCTCCGTTTTATCGTAACGGATAAAGCTTGTTTTGATTTGCTTGATAAGCAGGAGCAGATAATTCAAGATGTGAATGAAGGGCTTATAACATATACAAACAAGACTAGTGATAAAATTGCGGTTATAGATTATGAAAATCTAATCCAGTCTTTTCCAAAAGCAATTAATACGGGAAAGCGTGCGCCACACTGTTGTGATTTTCTTGTATATTCGGGGAATGAAGAGTCATTCTTTATATGCAATGAACTTTCTTCAAGCACCCGAAAAACGAAATGGCCTGATGCAAGGTATCAGTTTTCTGATACTGTTCGCTGCCTGTTAAATTGTGAAACGACAAAATCATTCATAGAAAAATTCAAGAAAAAACTTTGCGTTTTGTCTACGAAAATTGAACCAATTTCTAGCCCTGATGGGGTAGCAGATTCGTTTGACCTTCCGTATAGACTTTTCAAAAATCCGGAGCGGTTATCATGGGCTCAAGTGGAAAGAATGGGCTTCTCTATTTGGGAGGCGAATGCAGTTGTCTATGAAAATGGGGCTGTAACCTTGGAAATTCGTTAAAGAGGGGAATTTATATGTATAATGCAGAAGACTGGACGGAGGAATACATTGCCAATCGGCTATGGGAAAAAAAGCATCTGATTTCTGGCAGGAAGATTGCTCTATATCCATACGGGGCGCGTGCCTTGGAAACGGAACGGCTTCTTTTACAGCGCTTTGAGACTCCTGTCACCTACCGTGTCGATGACATGAAGCAGGGCAACGGCATTCTCACTCTTGATGAATTTTATGCGCTTCACGGCAATGACAGGAATGTATTGCTTATATTTGCAGTGCTGAATCAGACTTTGTTTAATCAGCTTTTGATGCGCTTATTGTTAAAGGGTTTTAAAACTAATAAAGTGCTTGTTTTACAGAAAAATATGATTCTTGCTGTAGAGGCTGTAGAAAAAGTTTTGGACATGGGAGGAAAAAAGAAAGTACTTGATATCGGTTGTGGACATGGTTTTCAAGCACGAATATTTCAAGATTTTGGGAATGACGTATTGGGCTTGACACTTGACAATAAAGGGGGGTGGTATGCAGGAGAATGTATAAAAAATTTGGAGTTTGTTGACTTTATGAATTTTGAGTGTAAAAAGCCTTTTGATGTGATATGGGCAAGCCACATTTTAGAGCATATAGCTGATGTACAGAAATTTATAAATAAGATGGTTTATTGTTGCAGGGGGGGGGGGGATTATCAATTACTGTTCCCGCTCGGGAAAAAAACATCAGTCTGACACATGTTCATTCTTTTAATGCAGGAAGAATTTTGCGTTATCTTTTATGTGCAGGAGTTGATTGCAGAAATGTGCAGATACTTGAATATGGCTATAATTTAAGTGTTTTTGTGCCAAAAGTAAAAATATTAAAAAAAGGGTTTGATTTAGCGGGAATTCAGAATCAAACAGCTGATTGGTTTGAGGAAAGTAAATTATTTAATTATTTACCTAAAGAAATTGAATTACATACAGAATGGAATGGAACATATACGTTTGATGGGGATATTACGGAACTGAATTGGACGCCGGTGGATGAGAAATACAGGCTGTGAAGCGCACGAGAATGGAAAAATTTAACTAAAATGTTTTATTGATCTTTTGCTTTTCGATAATATCAAATCTGTCTTATATTATAAAAGCACTCCCTTCCCCTGATTTCAATACATTTTCCAAGTACCATATAGCTAATCAATGGGAGTTAGAATTAGGAAGATGGTTTGCGTCTTTTGTTGATCATCTTTGATGGGGCATCAATATTCCCATAGTTAGTTCCGTTTTGGCAGTAATTGTGCACAAAAACTGCATGTGAAAACTAAGGGAAAATGGCAGCGCTTATTTATGCATTTTATAACTGTTTTGAAGGTGTAAAAAGAAGGTGTAAAAATATGAAAGAAAGTAAATTTATCAGAGGAAGTATATAATAGTAGGAGATAGGATTATGGCGGTTGATAAAATTTTGGAAGGAATGCTAAGCGATTTTTCCGCAAACACTATTTTTGCAGATTTGGGACTTTCAAAAAAATATGAATATTTGGTAAATAAACTTGTGGTCTCTAAGTATGCTCCTGATTCTTTTACAGATTTAGGGGATATGGAGAATGTTGATGTCGATGCGGGCAACCTATTTGGACTTGATGCCATTGCATTCATAATTAATGGTAATCTTGTGTTTTCAAAAGAGGATATTGCAAAATATGCAGTTTCAAAACGGCTTGATATAGAAATTATCTTTATTCAAACAAAGACTGAAAATAGTGTAGAAAGTGGATCTTTATTACGTTTTACAAAAGCTGTGAAGTTTTTTTGTAAAAATATTGAATTATTAAAAGGAACGAAAAATGATGCCCTTTTGAATGCAAAAGAAATTTATGACAGCATCTTTACATTTAATAATTATAAGTTATGCACGCAGGATTCCCCTCGGTTTGCACTTTATTTTGAGCCAGTTTCAAAAGTATTAGCGGTCTCGGCTAAAAAAAAGCTTCCCAA
>CAKZZK010000015.1 GCA_937885235.1 uncultured Treponema sp. | reverse complement strand
ATATACGACAAAGTCGCTTTCGAATTCTTGCGACAAATTCCCTTACGAATAATATTTTTTTAAGTAAAAAAAATAAATTATCTTGCCAAATTTTTCTTGACAGCATATAATGGGAGATACGAAAACGTTGGCGAAACAAACGCCCCACGTTCAGACCCATTTGGAGGAAACTATGAAAAAAATTATGAAGCCGATAGCATTTGGCGCGGCGCTGGCAGCACTGCTTTTCGCAGGCTGCAACAAGCAGGAATCAAGCACACAGGCATCAGGCAATGCGGGCAGCTCTGGCAGCAGTTCCAGTTCTAGCTCCAGTTCCACCACGGTAAGCAGCGGACTTTCAGGCTCGCTTGACCTGATGCACTTCTCCACGTCAGAGGAGTCAGAGGGCAACGGCGGCTCAGACGGCTTCCGCACGATGATTGCAGAGTGGACAAAGGCAAACCCCGGCGTAAAGCTCAACCAGAACGTGCTGGCAAACGACGAGTACAAGACCCAGATTGCCACGATGGCTTCCGCAGGCGACCTGCCTGACGTCTTCCTCCTGCAGGGCATGAACACAAAGTCATGGGCAAAGCAGGGGCTCATCATGGATATGACGGACATCATCAAGCAGTCCCCCTACTATGCAAAATATAACACCGCGTACTTTACCCCCTTCAAGGACGGCGAGAAAATCTACGCGCTTCCCTGCCTTACGGGCGGCACCTGTACCGTCGTCATCTACAACAAGGCTGTCTGGAAGCAGGCTGGCTTTGATTCCTTCCCCAGCACCTGGGAGGATGTAAAGAAGGCAAACGACTACTTCCTGAGCCACGGCTACAAGTACGCCATCGCATTCGGCAACAAGGGACAGTGGCAGGCAAACTCAGACTTCCTGAGCACTCTCGGCGACCGCTACACGGGTTCTGAATGGTTCCAGTCCATCATCAACAAGGGCGGCGCAAAGTTCACAGACGAGCCCTTCGTAAAGGCGCTTGACTATATGGCAAAGCTTTTCCAGAGCGGCATCTTCAACAAGGACTTCAACGGCGTTTCCAACGAGGATGCCCGCGAGTACTTCATTGACGGCTCCGCGCCCGCATTCATCGGCGGCAACTGGGACGAATCCTACATAGCGGCAACCCTCAAGGAAAGCGACAAGGAAGCATACAACAACATCGGCTTTGCCGTGCTCCCCCAGCCTGCTGACGCCACCCACAATCCCAAGGGACAGAACATCGGTCTTGGCTACGGCATCGCGTTCAACGCAAAGCTTGCCAACAACCCCGAAAAGCTCAAGATTGCCATCGACCTTGCCTACAAGCTCACCGGCGCTGACTTCTCTACCTTTGTTGCTACAAAGTATGCGCTCGGCGGCCTTACCAAGGTTGATTCCGTTGACCTGAGCAAGTTTGACCGCGTGGATCAGGACTTCTACAAGTACTCCTATGTGGACACCACTCCCTGCGAAATCTACGACTCCTATGTAGACCCCGCGGTATGGTCAGTGTGCAACACCGAGCTGCAGGCGCTTTTGAACGGCACCGGCACAGCGGCAAAGGTTGCGGCAGACATACAGAAAGCCTACGAAGATAACTATCTGAACAAATAAATAAAAGCACAAACAATGCCTCAGGCGGCTCCCTGCCGTCTGGGGTATTTTTATGGACGTCTTAAAACCCAAGGGTTTTACAGATCCCCTTATTTTGCCTTTATCAGGATTAATGCTATGCAGAATTCCTCTATAAAACCGCCCAAATGGCTCATCGCGGCATTCCTCATCATACCGATTGCCTGGTATGTGTTTTCGGTCTTCATTCCCCTGCTTGCGGCGCTCTTCTACAGCTTCTTCAACTGGAAGGGAGGCCCCATCAAGACTTTCACGGGAATAGCAAACTATGTAAAGCTCCTCCATGACGAAACCTTCTGGCAGTCGTTCATGCACAACATCTACATCGTCTTTGTCTGCATCATCGGGCAGGTAGGCATTGCCTTTGTCCTCGTCCTCATGGTTAACTCACGGCAGGCACGCCTCAAGGAAATACACCGCACCTTCGGCTTCTTCCCCAGCACTATCTCCGCCGTGTACATAGGCCTCATCTGGACGATGATTTTTGACTACCGCCGCGGCATTCTGAACTACATTCTGCGGGCTATGGGGCACGAGGACTGGACGCAGGTCTGGCTTAACAACGAGAGCAAGGTCTTGCAGTTTGTGTCCATCCCGCTCGTGTGGCAGTTCATCGGCTACTATATGGTCATTCTCATGTCCGCCATAGCCGCCATAGATCCGGAGATTTTCGACGAAGCAGAGCTTGACGGGGCAAACGCCTTCCAGCGGGCGGTGCACATCGTGCTGCCGCTCATCAAGAACACGCTGCTCGTCTGCATCACGCTCTGCGTTGCGGGCAACATGAAGGTCTTTGACCACATCTACACGATGACTTCCGGCGGTCCCGGCACGGCTTCCATGGTAATGGCGCTCTACGGCTACAAGGTCTCGTTCGAGCAGAACGATATGGGCTATGGAAGCACTATATCGGTTGCCATCTTTGTGGTGAGCCTTGTGGTCATCGGGCTCATCAGGAAGCTCATCAACTACATCATGCGCGACAAGGAGGTTGAATAATGACCCTTGCAGAACAAAAGCAACAGCGGGCTGGCAAGCAGAACGTCGCCCTGAACACGTTTATTTCCATCATCGTAAATGTGGTGCTCATCATCTTCTCGCTTTCCTGCATCTATCCGCTCGTATGGATGTTCTACTCGTCCCTCAAACTCAAGCGGCAGTTCAACGCGGACATCATCGGGCTGCCCAAAAGCCCCACTTTTGAAAACTACGCAAAGGTGCTGCTCAACAAGGACTACCATCTTGGCAACTCTATGTGGAACAGCTTCCGCATAACGCTCATCTCGCTTTTCTTCATCGTGTTCTTCGGCTTTATCGTGGGCTACATACTTTCCCGCGTCAAGTTCAAGCTCAACAGGCCGCTCTACCTCATCTTCCTGATGGGGCTGCTCATTCCCATCCATTCGCTGCTCGTGCCTATCTACGTGGTGTTCAACTCCGTGGGGCTGAGCAACAAGTGGTACACGCTGATAATTCCCTACGTGGCATTCGGGCTTCCCATTTCGGTGTTCCTCACGGAAGGCTTTATCAAGGGCATTCCCACGGCGCTTGAAGAGGCGGCAGCCATCGACGGCAGCTCCTTCGTACACACGATGTTCACCATCATCCTGCCGCTCACCAAGCCAATCCTTGTGACGATTGCGATTATCCAGACTTTCTCCTGCTGGAACGAGTTTTCGTTCGCCTTGGTGCTGTGCAGCAAGAACGTAGTGCTTCAGACCGTCCCGCTCGCGATGACGAATTTCAAGGGCCAGTTCTCCTCCGACTACCCCAAGATTATGGCGGGTATGCTGATAACCATGCTGCCTATCCTCATCCTCTACTTTGCATTCAGCAAGAAGATCATCGAAGGCATGGTCTCCGGCGCGGTTAAGGGGTAAGGCACTGAGATAGGCCGATTATAGAATGATAAAGAGCCCGCACTTAGCCGCGGGCTTTTTTTGCGATTTACAACCTCTTTTAAGCCGTAAACAGGCTGTTTACAGCATTTTTGAGCATTAAGTAAGCGTATTTTGTAATTTGACTACACCTGGCTGCCACCTTTTGTAAATGCTATTGCCGTGATTACAGCCTGCAAGGACATTGCGCTTTGGTTTGTTTTCCTGTATACTGCAACCATTATCCTATGAAACCGCTGATTGCAATCGCCGGAGTTTTTACGCTGCCGACAGAGACTTCCGTGTGGAAGTACAGAGAATGTTTTGTAAACGAGGCGTACACCACGCAGTTGGAAAACGCGGGCGCATTGCCGTACATACTGCCCAATTTAAAGGAAGAAAGCATTGAAGAGCTGCTTGCGCCCTTTGCCGCGCTCCTTGTTCCGGGAGGGAAGGACTTTGACCCTGCCTACTACCACGAGGCAAAAAAAGAATGTACTGAATGCCCGCTCGCGCGGATGGACAGCTACCAGCTCGCGCTCATCAAAAAAGCATGGCAGATGGGAAAGTGGATTTTTGGAATATGCCGGGGCTTCCAGGGAATAAACATAGCCTTTGGCGGCTCACTCTATCAAGACATAAAGGTGGAGAGGCCTCAGTCCCTCGTCCACCTGCGGACGGATTCCCCTTACGAGCCGGTACACAAAGTGACGCTGCAAAAAGATTCCCGCCTTTACCAAGCCTTTGGCACGGAAGAGATTGCTGTAAACAGCCTGCACCATCAGGGCATCAAGACACTCGGGCAGGGGCTTAGGGCGACGGCTGTCTCAGAAGACGGCATTGTCGAAGGCATAGAGGCGGAACGCATCCTTGCCGTGCAGTGGCACCCCGAAGCCCTCGCCACGTCATTCTTTCCGTACATCGTTTCGCTTATCACCAAAGGCTAAGGGGACACTAGACCTTTTCTATCTTGCTTAAAAAAGCCTGCACGCGGGGATTGCTCTGCTTTGTGAAGAAGTCCTCTGTCTTTTCATCGCAGATGATGACTCCCTTGTCCATAAAGACAATCCTGTCTGCTACTTCCCGTGCAAAGCCCATCTCGTGCGTCACGATGAGCATGGTCATGCCCTCATCTGCAAGCTCCCGGATTACGGACAGCACCTCGCCTATCATTTCCGGGTCGAGGGCGTTTGTCGGTTCGTCAAACAGCATTGCCTTTGGCTTCATGACGAGAGAGCGGGCAATGGCGACACGCTGCTGCTGACCGCCTGAAAGCTGATGCGGATACTTATGCGCCTGGCTTTCCACTCCCACCCGCTTCAGCATTTCCAGCGCCTCTTTCTGCACCTCGCTCTTCTTGCGCTTAAGCACATCCACGGGGGCAAGCGTGAGGTTGTCCAGGATGGTCTTATGGGCAAAGAGGTTGAAGGACTGGAACACCATGCCCACTTCGGAGCGCAGGCGGGCAAGGTCCTTTCCTTCCTCCGGAATGCGCTCGCCGTCAATGAATATGTCGCCAGAGGCAATGGTTTCAAGCCTGTTTATTGTCCTGCACAGCGTAGATTTTCCCGAGCCGGATGGACCGATGACGGCGACCACCTCGCCTTTATTCACCTTTAAATTCACATCATTCAAAACGTGAAAAGAGCCAAAGTATTTTTCCAAATGGCGCAGTTCTATTACCGGTGTTTCCATTTACTTCCTCTTGTTTGCAAGCGTTACTGAAAGCTTGTTTAAAAGATAATTTATGACTATGTATATGACAGCGACCACAAGATAAACAGAAAGCAGCGCGTCATAGTTGGAAATAAGCACGCTTGCGTTCTGCATCAGGTCATTGAAAGACACTATGTAGGCAAAGTTTGTATCTTTCAGAATGATGACCAGTTCCGAAATAAGCGACGGAATGACATAGCGGAATGCTTGTGGAAATATAATCTTAAAGAATGTCCTGTTTTCGCTTAATCCCAGAGAAAGCGCAGCCTCACGCTGTCCTTTGTGTACGGCATACACGCCGCCGCGAAGGACTTCCGCCACAGAACCACTTGCAGATAGTGCAACTGGCAGCGTTATCTTCCAAAAAGCAGGCATCTTTATGCCCAGCAAGGGCGCTGCAAAAAAGAAAAAATAAATAAACAGCAATGTCGGCACGCCCCGTGTGAATTCCGTAAAGCATCGGGAGATAAAGGCAAGGAACTTGTTCCCGCGCACACGGGCAAACATCATCAAAAAGCCCAGCGCAAAGGTGATGAGCATTGCCACGAGCGCAACTCGTATGGTGCCGAGCAACCCCTTTAAAATAAAAAGCCACGTCGTCCCCTGCAGGTAAAAGTCCCAGTAGCGGGAATCAAGCTGTCCCGTTACCGCAAACTGCCTCACAACAAGGACAAGGAAGGCGATGAGCAAAATGACGGAAACTGCCGTATAGAGCTTTATCCGCTTTTTTGCCTTGGGACCGGGTTCTTCATACAAAACATCGAGAATGCTGTCTGTCTTTGTCATTTTGCAATCCTCAGCTTTTTGTCAAGCTTGTTGCCGGCAAAGCCAATGAAGATGGCGGTGATGCAGTAAAAGGCTGCGGAAATGGCAAATGCCTTTATGCCGCCCACCGAATAGGTGTTTATGTGCGCAACCAGTCCCGTAAGCTCACGCAGATCCAGCGGCACTTGGCTTCCGAGGGCTGTCGTCAGCATAGTGGCAATCAGCAGGTTCGTCATCGGCAGTATGGTGGCGCGCAGTGCTTGCGGAATAATTATCTTCCATATAATCTGCATAAAGGTGAGTCCGAGGGAGCGGGCGGCTTCCACCTGCCCCTTGTCAATGGTATTGATTCCAGAAACGAGATGCTCCGACATAAACGCGGATGGAATGAGCGTGACGGCGACAAGCACGCACAGGTAATATGACAGGACGAGGTTTAAATAGGGAAGGGCATACACAAGCAGTATCAAAAGTCCTGCCCCCGTTATATTTCTAAACACCTGCACATAAAATGTAGCAAAGCTACGCAGGGGACGTATAGGACTCACCCGCAAAACGGTGATGAGTGTTCCTATTATAAAGGCGCCTGTAAACGCAAACACCGTAAACTGCAAAGTCATGAGGTATGCCAACAGGTAGTCTTGCCAATATTCTGAAATTAGTTCTGATAGACTCATATCGTACTAGTAAAACAAGGGCTTTGTCTGCACAAAGCCCTGTAAATTCTATTAAATTACTTTAAATTAAAAGAGTTCGGGAGCCTCGGGCACTGTCGTTATGCCGGTGCGGTCTCCCAAGGAAACCTTCCACAGCTTTGCCCATGTTCCGTTATCTTCAATTTTTTTGAGGAACGCATTTATAAAGTCAACGCCGTCAGAATTGAGGGGAACGCCAATGCCATAGCCATCCTCCGGGCCAAAAACATCGCCTGCAATTTTGTATGCCCCCGGATTTTTCACCATCGTGCTGAGGAGCAACGTGTAATCCGTAACATAGGCATTTACCCGCCCCTGATCCAACGCGGTGCGTGCCTCTTGGTCGGTTGCAAACTCCAAAATCTTTGCCTTTGGCGCATACTCTTTGAGCAGCGCCGGTCCGGTGGAACCAGCCTGCGTTGCAACGCTCTTTCCTGCAAGATCCGCTATGCCCTTTATCTTCTTGTACTTGTCCTTCACAAGGATAGCCTGCTTTGAAACATAATAGGGGCCAGCAAAGGAGATGACTTCCTGCCTTGCAGGGGTTATGGAATAGGTTGCAAAAACGCAGTCAACCTGTCCCGTCCGCAAGACAGACTCGCGGGTGCTGGAATTCACCTGGGTAAGCTCATACTTGGACGAATCTCCGAGTATATAGTAGGCAAGAAGCTGCCAGAGAGCGGCATCGAAGCCCCTTGTCTTGCCGTCAGTCTCATCCAGCTGGCTGAACAGATAGCTTGTCCGCACTCCGCCGACGCGCAAAACGCCAGCCTTCTTTACGGCGCTTGCCCATTCGCTCGCGTTTATTTCTTCATCGCTGGCAGTGATGCCGCCAGACACCAAGGCATCAAATTCCGCCTTGTCGATTGCGCCAGATTTTGGTGCGGCGGCAAACAGCGCAGAGGCAAGCAAGGCAACTGCAAACACTGCAAATGTCTTTTTCATGGTAATACTCCTTAATTGTTTTGCTAGTAATTCCGTAGGAATATGATTTTAATATCATTTTTTTCTGTTGATGTCAATAGAAACACATAATAAATCAGAATTCTGAGAATTTTCTCATACTGCTTGACAGGGCAGTAATGCTGTGCTATTTTTATCTAAATGCACAGTTTTATACTAGGAAAATAGAAATATGATAGGTTCACTTGCAGACAATCTGCGGGAAATCACGCAGGACATATTGTACGATTACGGACGGGAGCGCGTCATCGACAAGCTTGACGTGCGCGAGCATCCGAACAAGGACGAGGTTGTCGAGCTTACGGAAAAGCTCCTCCGCATCGTATATCCCGGTTACTTCAAGAACAAGGTCTACAGGGTCTTCACCGTGCAGAATACGCTGGCGGTGCTCCTCGAAGATGTAACCATCAACCTCAAAAAGCAGGTGTCGATAGCGCTCAAAAGCTACCACCCCGGCGAAGTGATTCCGCAGGAAAAGCTGTGCAAGGCTTCGGAAGAAATCACGCTGGACTTCCTCAAAACCATTCCTAAAATCCGCGCCTACCTTGCAACTGACGTGCAGGCTGCCCTTGAAGGGGACCCCGCGGCAGAAAATGCGGCAGAGATTATCGTCTCCTACCCCGGATTGTACGCAATCACCATATACCGTCTGGCGCATGAGCTCTATTCGCTCGGGGTACCTGTCGTGCCTCGTGTCATGGCGGAATACGCGCACAGTCAGACAGGCATAGATATAAACCCCGGGGCAAAGATTGGCCGCTATTTCTTCATTGACCACGGGACAGGCATAGTCATAGGCGAAACGACAGTCATAGGAGAGCACGTAAAGCTGTATCAGGGGGTAACGCTGGGCGCGCTTTCCACGCGGGCGGGAAGGGCGCTGCGCAATGTAAAGCGGCACCCGACTATTGAAGACAACGTGACAATCTACTCAGGCGCTTCCATCCTTGGCGGGGAAACGGTGATAGGCGCAAATTCCGTGATTGGCGGCAACGTCTTTATCACGCGCTCCATCGCGCCTAACACGCGGGTCAGCGTCAGAAATCAGGAGCTGCACATTGATGAGAGGCGGCGCGTTGTGGAAACGGTGGACGCGACACAGGACGAATCTTGGTTTTATACCATCTAGTTTTACGCTTTTCTTCTTTGATGTCCTAGCAAAGCGATTGACAATCGCTTCTAGCAGTAGTAATATACCACTACAACAATAGGAAATAAAGGTACGAGGTATTATGAGATTTGTCGATACCGTAGGAAATACACCGCTTGTTTCTCTTGACAAGCTGAATGCTGACGGCAGGCGTGTCACACTGCTCGCAAAAGCAGAGATGTTTAATCCGAGTGGTTCCGTCAAAGACCGCGCGGCAAAGGCAATGGTTTTAGACGGCCTTGCAAGCGGGAAGCTCAGCGCGGGCAAGACACTCATCGACGCGACAAGCGGCAACACAGGGATTGCCTATGCCATGCTCGGTGCCGCGTTCGGCTTTAAGGTGGCGCTCGTCATTCCGAAGAATGTAAATGCCGGCCGGCGCGGACTGATGAAGGCTTACGGTGCTGAAATCATCGAATCCGATCCGCTTGAAGGCTCTGACGGCGCATACTTCCTTGCCCGCAAGCTTGTCACAGAGTCACCGGAAAAATACTTTTATCCAGACCAGTACAACAATCCCGCCAACTGGAGGGCACATTACCAGACGACCGCAGAGGAAATCTGGAAGCAGACGGAGGGCAAAATCACGCATTTTGTGACGGGCGGCGGTACCACAGGCACATTCACTGGCACAAGCAGAAAGCTCAAAGAGTTAAATCCGAACATCCACACGCTTTTAATGCAGCCAGATGGACCTTTCCACGGCATTGAAGGCAACAAGCATCTTGAAACGACAGAGCGTCCGGGCATCTTCGATGACACCCTTGTTGAAAAAATCGTTCCCGTCGCGACGGAAAAGGCGTACGACATGGTGCACCGCCTGTCCAGAGAGCTGGGAATCCTTGCGGGCATCAGCTCTGGCGCAAATGTCTGCGCTGCTCTGGACGTGGCAAAGGACGCGCCCGACGGCTCTGTTATCGTGACGGTTCTCTGCGATGCGGGTTACCGCTACCTTGATGAACCTGTATGGGAGGGTTTCTCATGATCCGTGTTCCAGAAACATTGCTTAAAGAGATACGCGCCCACGGCGAGCAGACCTTTCCGAACGAGTGCTGCGGCATTGTCTTTGGGCAGATTGCCGATGACGGCACCAAGACTGCCCAAAGCCTCCGTCCGATTATAAACGAATTTGACGATGGCGAAAAATATCACCGCTTCCTCATCACCGAAGAGCAGATGCTGCAGGCAGAGCTCTATGCACGGAAGAACAAAGTGGAAATCGTGGGCATCTATCACTCGCATCCTGACTGCGCGAGCGTTCCGAGCGAATACGACCGCAGCCATGCTGTTCCTGTCTATTCGTACCTCATCACGAGCATCTTGAAGGGCAAGGCGGCGGACGTGCAGAACTGGACGCTCCAGTGGGACGAGGCAAAGGCTGATAATGTATTCATCTCGGAGGAATTGCAAATCATCGCTGTATAACGGCAGTGTGTACGGCTATTATATAGAAGAAAAAAATATGTGGAGGTAAACATGGCAGTTACCGTTTTAATTCCGACGACGCTCCGGGCATACACTGACCGGAAGTCTGAAGTAGACTTGGACGGAGCAACGGTGGGCGAGGTCTTGAAAAAGCTCGTAGACACCTACCCCGATTCCAAGAAGTCGCTGTTTGACGAAGACGGCAAGCCCCGTTCGTTCGTGAATGTATTTCTCGGAGAAACAAACATCAAGAACTTGAACGGACTTGACAGCGCCACAAAGGACGGCGATACGATTATGCTGATTCCCGCCATTGCCGGCGGCAGTCCTGTGGATGAAAGCATCATCGAAGACGAGCGCACGACAGCGCTTTCAAATGAGGAGATCAAGCGCTACTCGCGCCATCTCCTGCTCCCGGAAGTAGGCGTTGACGGGCAGGAAAAGCTCAAGGCGGCTAAGGTGCTCATCGTAGGTCTGGGCGGGCTGGGGGCACCGCTCGCCCAGTACCTCGCCGCGGCAGGTATAGGCACGCTGGGCTTGCTTGACTTTGACAATGTTGAAGTCTCCAACCTCCAGCGGCAGATAATCCACGGTACTCGCGACGTGGGGCGGCCCAAGGTTGCCAGCGCGCGTGATGCCATCAAACGCATTAATCCTTTCGTGAACGTGAATATGCACAATTTTGCACTCACCAAGGAAAATGCGCTTGAGCTCTTCAAGGACTACGATGTGATTGCCGACGGCACAGACAACTACAACACGCGCTATCTGGTAAATGATGCCTGTGTCCTGCTCGGCAAGCCTAATGTTTCTGCTGCCATCTACCAGTTTGAAGGGCAGGCAAGCGTGTACTTTGCAAAGCGCGGGCCCTGCTATCGCTGTGTGTATCCGTCCCCGCCGCCGCCAGGACTGGTGCCGAGCTGCGGTGAAGGCGGTGTCATCGGCGTGCTACCCGGCATCATCGGTACGATACAGGCGAACGAAATCATCAAGCTCATCATCGGCGGCGGGCGCTCTCTTGTGGGCAGGCTTCTGCACTTTGACGCATGGAACATGAAATTCCGCGAGCTAAAGCTGGAAAAAAATCCAGACTGCCCTATCTGTGGCAAGAATCCCACAATCACCAAACTGGACAGCATAGACTACGAAGCATTCTGCGGGCTTAAGAAGAAGCAGGAAGAAGACGCACCCATACAGTCCGTTGAGCCGAAAGAGCTCAAGCGCCGCCTTGACGCAGGCGAAAAGATATGCATTGTCGATACGCGCGAACCCCACGAGCGGGCAATCGTCAAATTCCCTGGCGCGGTCGTCATCCCCATCGGACAGCTGGCACGAAGGCAGGACGAACTCGATCCTACTATTGATACAATCTTTATCTGTAAAGAGGGAAAGCGAAGCATCCTCGCAATTCACACGATTCAGGAAGCGGGCTACAAAGGTCCCGTGTTCAATTTGAAGGATGGCATAAACGGCTGGGCACGCGATGTAGATCCTTCTCTTCCGCAGTATTAACAGCCCACCACAACTGAACAAGAAAATTACGGGAGCGTTGTTCCCGAAAACCGAAAGAATTCGGAATATAAAGCAATATGCCAAGAGGAGTTATTATCATGGCTGAAGAATCAAAAATCAATGCGTTGGACGCAAATGCAGCATACAACCTTGCAAATGTCACTAAAACTGCGCCCCAGTACGGTGCGCTTACCCCGAAGTGGCTCACCAAGTTCCTTGAGTTCAAAGGACTTGAAACAGGTCTGTACCGCGTAAACAAAGTTGTTGAAGGTGAAACCCCGCTCGACGTGCTCTGCAGCTCAACAAAAAAAAGCGACATCATTCCCGATGGCTTCGTGCAGTATGAGGAGAAGCCCCGCGAATACCGCCTCAACGGCATAAGCACTATCATCAACGTGAACACCGCTGTTGCCGATGTGTACTCAGCCCCCTATGACCAGGTGAAGGAGCAGCTGAACCTTGCCATCGAGAGCCTCCGCGAGCGTCAGGAAAGCCAGCTCATCAACAACGATGACTACGGCCTGCTCAAAAATGTTGCGGACAGCCAGCGGATTCAGACAATCCGCGCAGACGGACGCCCCACTCCCGATGACCTTGATGAACTGATTTCCAAAGTATGGAAGGAGCCCAGCTTCTTCCTTGCGCACCCCCGCGCCATCGCAGCTTTTGAACGCGAAGCGACACGCCGCGGCGTTCCTCCGGCAACCGCAGTCATCAACGGAGGCACCTTCCTCTTGTGGCGCGGTATTCCGCTCATCCCGACAGACAAGCTGCTTGTTGATGGGCTTAAGAAGCCGACAAGCAAGAGCGGCAAAACCAACATCCTGCTCGTGCGTACCGGCGAGGCAAAGCGCGGCGTTGTGGGTCTGTTCCAGGCGAACCTCAAGAACGAAGCGAGCCGCGGGCTTTCCGTGCGCTTCCGTGGCATTGATGACAAGGGAGTTGCATCATACCTCCTTTCTCTCTACTGCTCTGCGGCAATCCTCGCCGATGATGCGCTTGCGGTGCTGGAAGATGTAGAAGTGGGCAACTACTATGACTACGGCGAGTAATACTCTTGCGCCCGAATCGCTGGGGCTGCCGTCGGAACAGGAACTTGAAACGCTTGCAAGCAGCCTTTTCGCTGATTTTGACCCGGCGCAGTGTGCAAACGGCATCGCTGATTTAGTGACAACGGGCAACACGGCTGTCATCGAGCGCGCTGTAGAAAAAGTGGGAAGCTATACGGCAGGATTTTTGTCCACAGGGGACTACGAGCAGATTGCAGCCCAGCTCGCCGCATCACCCACTGCTGTCTCTGCACCAAAGACAGAGAAGCAAGGCACGGGAAGCGCAACGACAGGTTATTCTCCGCGCGTGATTTCGCAGGCACAGGCGGCTTCAGACGAAGCGCCGTCGGCAAGCGAGGGCAAGGGCGGTGCTTCGGCTTCCGCAACAGAGGTGGAGGCGCTTCCGAGTGACGGCACGATAATCGGCTCAAAGACGCTCGGGCAAATCCGCTCTGACTTTCCCATCCTTGCCGAACGCATAAACGGCAGCCGCCTTGTGTGGCTTGACAACGGCGCGACAACGCAGCGTCCGCGGCAGGTCATCGACAGGCTCACCTACTACTACGAGCACGAGAATTCCAATGTGCACCGCGGCGTACACGAGCTTGCAGACCGCTCCACTGATGCGATGGAAAAGGCACGGGAAACCGTTGCACGCTTCATCGGCGCTCCGGCGGCGGAAGATATTGTCTTTGTGCGCGGTACGACGGAGGCTATCAACCTCGTGGCAAACGCATACGTCAAGCAGTACCTTACGCCCGGCGATGAAATCATCGTGACGCTGCTTGAGCACCACGCAAACATCGTCCCGTGGCAGCTGATTGCAGAAGAGACGGGGGCAGTCATCAAGGTGGCTCCCATCGATGACAGCGGACAGATAATTCTTTCTGAATTTGAGAAGCTGTTTACGCCCCGCACCAAGTTTGCCTCGGCAACGCAGGTGTCAAACGCGCTCGGCACAATCACGCCTGTCGCCGAGATGATCCAGATTGCGCACCGCCACGGCGTCCGCATCTTGATTGACGGCGCACAGAGCGTGGCGCATCTTCCCGTAAACGTCAGCGCGCTCGATGCGGATTTCTTTGTGTTCAGCGGACACAAAATCTATTCGCCGACGGGAATTGGCGTTGTGTACGGCAAGAAGGAGCTGCTTGAAGCTGCCCGTCCCTGGCAGGGTGGCGGCAACATGATAAAAGACGTGACCTTTGAGCGTACGATTTACAACGAGGCTCCCGCAAAGTTCGAGGCGGGCACTGCGGCAATAGCGCAGGCGGTCGGCTTGGGCGCGGCGTTGGATTATGTCTCTGGAATCGGTATGCCGGAAGTGGCACGCTGGGAGCATGAGCTTACTTCTTATGCGCTCGGCGAATTGAGAAAGATACCAGGGCTGCACATCATCGGCAACGCCACAAACAGGGCGGGAGTGCTTTCGTTTGTGCTTGATGGTCATGATATTTTTGAAATAGGCGAGTACCTGAACGGCTTTGGCATTGCCGTGCGCTCGGGACATCACTGCGCACAGCCTGTGCTGCGACACTATGGGCTTGAAGGCACCGTGCGTCCCACGCTGGCTCTTTACAACACGCCGGAAGACGTAGACGCGCTCGTGCGTGCAATCAGGTCGCTTAAATAGCGGCAAGGGGCAAGGCGAAAATCTTCGCCTTGCCTTATTTTTTTATTTCTTTTTTAAGAGAGCGGCGAAGGGGTTGTAGGTTTCTCCGTCATCGTCATTCTGGCGGGAAAGATAGTCCTCCGCATTCTCCTCTTCCTCGTTAGAGACAACGGGGGAAAGCGAAATGCGTTTTTCTTCCATATTCACCTTGTCCACGATTACGGAAAGCGTAGTGCCGGTGCTGTACACTTTCTTGAGGTTTGTGTTGCGCTCTACGGGCAGCTTGGAGATATGCACAAGGCCGTCCACCCCGGGGGCGAGGTTCACAAAGAGCCCGAAATCCGCGATGCGCACAATCTGCCCTTCAATCTTTGTTCCTGCGGGGAATTTTTTATCCACGCCGTCCCAGGGGTCAGCTTCCAGAGCCTTGGTGCTCAGAGAGACGCGCTCGTGAGCCCAGTCTGTCTTGATTATCTTTGCCTCGATGGTCTGCCCGACAGAAAGCACATCGTGGATGTCGTTCACGCGCACGCGGGAAAGCTCTGAAACGGGGAGCAGCGCCTGAAAGCCCTCTATGTCCACAAAGGCGCCGTAGCTTTCAATGCTTTTTACTGTCCCCTTCACCGTCATGCCGACTTTCAGCTCTCCGGCAAGCTTTTCAAGGCGGGCATTTGCGGCTTCCTCTTCTACCGCGCGGTTAGAGAGCACTATGTTGCGCCCTTCATTTTTGTACTCCTGAATCTTGAAGCTCAAATGGCTCCCCACGTATGCCGCGCTCTCTTTGCGCTGGCGGTAGCCCATCTGCGAATAAGGGCAGAATGCGCGGACGGAACCTATCATCACCTCGTAGCCGCCCTTTATTTCCTGCGTCACGTGGCCTTCTACGGGAATGCCGTTCTTGTATGCGCTCTCAAGCACATCTTTTCCGGCTTCCTGTCCCTTTATCTTTGCAGTGAACTTTAATTCATCGCCATTGGAACCGACATAGTAGACCTTGACGGCATCGCCTTCCTTCACCGTAAGCTTTCCGTCTGCGTCCAAAAAGTCCGCCCTGTCCACAATGCCCTCGCTCTTAAGCCCGAGGTCGATAAACACCGTGTCGTTGCCTACTGCCACCACTCTGGTTTCCACCAGCTCTCCTACTTCGTACCTGTTTTTCATGAGAGAAGTCTCCTTATCTTAAGTAGAAGCAAGTATATACTTGTTTCAAGAAAAATGCCATAGGCTGCCGCTATTTTGCTGATGCCTGTTCGCTTTCTGCAGCCTCTACGTCTGCGAGGGTAAATGTATCCCTGCCAGCTTGAGAGGCGATGAGGCTGGCGCGGTTGAGCACGGATTCTATCTTTGCGCAGGAAAAACCGGCAAAGCGCCGTGAAAGTTCCTGCCCGGAGCAGGAGGCATCGTGCTTTTTTCCTGCGCAGTACAGGGCACAGAGCTTTTCCCGTGCCGCAGCGTCCGGATAGGGGACGGAGACTCGCATATCAAAGCGTCCGGGGCGCACAAGGGCTTCGTCAAGCGCGTGAATGCTGTTTGTGGCGGCAATCACAAGTACGCCGGATGTGGGCTCAAAGCCGTCAAGCTCGTTGAGCAACGCCGTCACAATACGGGTGTTTTCTGTCTCTATTGCAGAGCCTGAATAATTCCGCCTTGTGCCTATGCCGTCAAACTCATCGATGAACACGATGCACGGGGCGCGGCGCCGCGCTTTCCTGAACAGCAGCTTTACTTTCATGGGGCCGATAGCCATGAACATGCTCTCAAAGTCCGTTGCCTTGGCCGGGATAAAATTCACCTTCGCTTCTCCGGCGAGTGCCCGCGCAAAAAGCGTCTTACCGTTACCCGGTGCGCCTTCAAGCAGAATGCCCTTGGGCATACGCACGCCGCGTTTGCTGTAGGCTCCGGGGTGCTGCATGATGTCCATTACCTGCATCATATCTTTTTTAAGGGAATCCATGCCAACTACGTCGGCAAAGCTTTTTCCCGTGCGGTGCACCACGCGGAATGTATTGGGCGAGATGAACTTTCTGAACACGAGGAAGATGATTCCAAAAAATATGGCGTAAAATACAATATCAAAGGCAAGGGAGATAATCTCCGTTCCGTCGGCGTGCTCTTTTATCTGCACGTCATGGAGGAGCAGGAACTCTTTGAGCAGGGGCGACTGGGGGTCTTGCGTCCAGCATTCTTCCCCCTCACTGGTATAGCGGATTTTGCCGCCCGCAAATTCCACGGCAGACACCTTGCCTTCTTCCACTTCGCGATGAAAGCGACTGTAGGGCACTGCGCTGCCTTCCTTGGGAAAAAACGAGAAAAGTACAAAGCCCAGTCCCGCCGCAAGCACAAGGCAGAGCAAGGCAAGCATCTTCTTTTGTATACGCATAGAATTCACCAAAACTTTCGCAAAACCACACACAGCCTTTTATGTGAAATACTATGATATAACGCTTTGTTGGTCAATACCCATGTCCGTGCCCTGCACGGCGACAGCATTTTGAAGGGCATCCCAACAAGGGGCTGTAGGGATGCCCTTCAAAATGCTGTTGGGATGCCCTACAGCGACGTGCAGTGAATGCGGAAAGCTGAATGCACAAAAGCCGCTCCGAAAGCGGAACGCCTCTGAACCGGCTTAAAATCTGATTTTTTCTTTTACTTGTGTCGAAAACGCTCTGTCGCCTCTAATCATAATGACAGCATAATTATCTTTTTATGCCGCTTTGACCCTTTCAAAAAGGGGATTCCGTGCTATACTCTAAAGAAGACGTGCGTACAGG
>CAKZZK010000014.1 GCA_937885235.1 uncultured Treponema sp. | reverse complement strand
GCAAACTGCGAGCCGGAGGCGGATTTCGAGCGAACAATAGAATATGAGCGCAAGCATTCCCGCGAGTGGGGCGGAAGGACTTGCTACGACAAGTGATTATTCTTCTTTTGTAACGGAATAGATACGCTTTTCTTCGTTGAACTCAAAGCGGTAGCTGCCTTTTTCCACCTTCTGCACGATGTTGCTGCCCGTGGGTGTCCCCCAGCTGGCACCCCAGTCAGCACCGTCATTCACACAGAATTTGAATTCGATAGTCTGCGCTTTATCAAACGGACAGACACAGCGCCAGATGGTGTTCCCATCGGCATCTGTAGCTGCCGTCATGGGATAGGCGCCCCAGTCATTCATGCTTCCCCGCAAATACATGAAAGAAGCACTCATGTGCAATGGGCGGGTATCCCGCTTGGGCACATAGATTTCTCCGACAAGGTAGTTTTCTATGTCATAGCGAAGATTTTTCTGATAAGTACCGTCCAGCACATAGACGCGGAATGAGCAAGGTGCAAGGTTATAGAGCGTCACCGTTCCGTCCGCCGCAGAGAAGGTTGGAGACGGTGCTTCGGCATCGCCCACAAGGCAGTAAGCAGAGCCGCTTTGCTGAATGCCGGAAAACGAAAGCTGCTCGACAGCCTGGTTTGAAAGGTTGTAGGCGCACAGCAATGCCCCCTCTTTTCCTGTCGCACCGCTGATGACGTAAGCAAGGGAAGCAGAGCCGCTCTCGGATTGCAGCTTGGTGAGTCTTCCCCGTGCAAAGAGTTCTGGGTATGCCCGCCGCAGGGCAAGCAGTGCGTGGTTCACCCCGAGCGGGGAGCCTTTTTCCTTTTCCTGAGCCGCCGCTTCCTGCCACTGGAACGGACCGCGAAGGCGCAAATCTCCTCCATAGCTTGTCTCTTTTTGCCCCAGCTCATTGCCGTAGTAGATGAAGGGTACTGTAGGGCGCAGCAGGGAGAGCGCAGTTGCAAGGTTTATCTTCCTGCGGTCTGAACCGAGCGTCTGCCCGAAGCGTCCTGCATATTCATCGTGGTTTCCAAGAAAGGTACCGTAAGCGCAGAACGGCATATCGGCAGGATTTGCCCGCATGGTCGCACCGGTGGCATCATAGCCATCCTTCACGCTTGCAATGCAGGGTCTGCCTTGATCAAAATCAAAGACCATCTGGAATTCCCTGCCGTCACCGAAGTATTCGTCTAAAGTAGCACGGTCATGTTCCACCCATGCTTCGCAGATCATCAATTTTGCGCTTTCATAGCTGTCCAGCACATCAGAGCGGAGTTCTCTGAACCACTGATGGCTTTGCGGTGTATCCGTACAGGCATCGCCGTCTTCCATAAGGTAACGCACGGCATCAACGCGGACACCGTCAAAGCCCTTGTCGAGCCAAAAGCGCACCACATTTTTCATCTCTTCACGCACGGCGGCATTTCGGTAATTCAGGTCGGGCATAGAGCTGCCAAAGGCTCCGTAATAATAAGAACCGTTACGCAGATGCCACGTTTCCGCATTCCCCATGGGGTGCCAGTTAAGCTTTGTGTCGCTCCAGACATACCAGTCCCGCTTGTCACCACCGGATGCGGCGTTTTCAAACCACGGATGGGAAGATGATGTGTGATTGGGAACAAAATCAAAGATGAGCTTCATATTGCGCCGATGGCAGGCGTTGATGAGCTGCTCCACATCCTGCATGGTGCCCAGATAATCATTTACCGCATAGTAGTCAACGACATCATAGCCGTGCATATTATCGGAACTGGCTTTTCCTTTGCTGGCGCAGTCAAAAAAAGGGGAGAGCCAGATGGCGTCGCAGCCCACGGTGTGCTGAATGTAGTCCAGCTTTTCCGTTACGCCGCGTATATCGCCACAGCCGTCCCCGTCGGAATCATAAAAACTCTTTATCCAGATGTGATAAAACGCTGAGTGCTGCCACCATCCCGGCTCAAGGGCTTTCGCCCCGCAGCCGGAGAAAAGCAGAATGATGCCCGCCAAGAGGGCGCTTATGCAATGTTTACGGGTAATCATCAAACCTTCAAACCATTAAACTTTGCGCGACATAAAGAGCAGGGAGACAGCAACAAAGATGCAGCCATAGATGATGGCGGCAGTAGCAAGCGCCCCGCCTTTGAACGCGCCCACCAACACGTAATTGAACACGTTGAAAAGGTACATTCCAATCTCCATCATGAGGAACATACAGAAGCCGTACAGAATGACGACAGGCAGCCATGACGTGCGGAAATGAACCTGCTCTCCCTCCATGCGGTAATTCCAGCCGATGATGGCGGCAAAGATAAAGAGGATGAGGATGAACAGCGGGTACAGCACGCGGCTCACGAGGGACTGGGTAAAGACCTCTGAGGCAAAACCGTATTCCTTCGCGCGTCTGATGAACTGCATCATAGCGACGATAGCCATACCAGAAAAACCCGATGAAGCGGTGTCTATGACGGTAAAATCACCGTAGGGCATCGGCAGCAACATTGTATTCGGCTGTCGGTAATCAGAGGAATAAACCTGCGTCAGGGTGTCATCGGACGGAGCCTCTCTGAACCCTGCGATTTTGCGCAGGGCATTGGGGAGCCCCCTCTCGCTGTAGCTATAGACAGGACGGCTTTCTACGCCATGCGTGTTCCTGTCAACCGCCATCAGCTTCAAGTACGGCACATTCCGCCACGACTTGCTGACACCCGTCAAAGCACGAGCGTCCTCACTCATGGAAGACACCGGCTGGCTGATAGCCTTGACCAAGGGTACTTTCATCAAGCGTTCAAAGCGACCATCTGCGGTATAGCTGGCGACATAAAAATCTTTCAGATAGCGCACCAGTTTTCCGTTTACCTTGGAATCCATAATGCTTTCTATATAGAAGACATCCTTTGACCCATCAGGATTTCTAAGGGAAAAATAGACATCGTGCGCATTGGAAAGCAAATCCATGTGCTCCGTTTCATCGATGAAAAAGTAATCGTTTTCCACAGCCTCTTTAGACAGCGCAAAATAACGCTCCACATCGGGGTCTGGGCGGCGGCGCGATTCCCTGAGCTCCAGAAAAATGTAATATGCCGTTAAGAAATCCCCCTCATTGAGGGCAATGTAAGCCTCGCGCTTCCTGCGGTAAAAGAGATTTTCCTCGCTGTCCTCGAATGTCTTGGGATTTTTCAGCTGAGTCCATGCGTATTCAGCAATAGACCGTGCCCTTTCCAGATTGGTGTCCGTTCCATTGCAGGCTTCTACGGCAAGGCTTGCCCAGTAGTGGGCATCGAACCAGGAGTCCTCCGCCATAGCTGCCTGAGCCTTTGCCATCATCTCCTTCACCGTATAGCTGTGATCAGCCGCGTACAGGGGCTTCTGTTCGTCTTCAACCGTGGCAAATTTTTCATCCTTGCGGCTGGTATCAGTATAGATGGAAAGCTCATCGGAACTGCGTTTCAGCATGGCTAACGCTGCGGTATCGCGGGGAGCAAGCGCAACCGCATGGTGGGCATGAAGGTAGGCAAGCTCATACTTCTCGTCAACAAGGAAAAGCTCTGCGTTGCGGAGGCTTGCTTCCAGTTCCGCGGGACCGTTTTCCAGACGGGTCAGCTTTCCCTTCACCAAAGGGCGGAAAATCTCGGCATTGAAGGCAAGGATGCAGACAAAGATGAGGGAGGCTATCATGACAAGCTTATAGCGCTCTATCATGGCGGCAGAAAAACGCCGTTTTGAATTAGAAATACGGTAACGCCAAAGCATGGCGCAGGAAACAGTAAAGCCGCTCAACAAAACAGCGGGAAGCAGGGTCAAGAACCACCACAGGCCACGGAAGAAGCGGTACAGCATCACATCAGTCGAGATAAGGTTCGGCACGGTGCGGTACAGGAAGGTCTCCCCGATGCAGCAGGCAAAAATGAGTAAGACATAGACAAGCAGGATTGAAAATAATTTTTTCATACAAATTCCTCTTCTTCAGCAGCATGTTGCGCCAGTTCAAAACGATGCCTGCCGCCCAGTACGATGCCAATAACGACAAGGATGACGAATGCAAGGATATTCCCCAAGATGACCAAAGGATTCCCCACCGTTGAAATCCTTTTGATGAAAGGCACTGCCCCCATAGACGTGATGAGCGAGTTTTCCATTTGCACAAAGGCATGGTTTGTATAGCCTATCACGTTGAAGGTGATGATTCCCCCTGTTGCTATCAAGGCAAAGAGGACGTTCACAAGCCGCCATACGGACAGCTTCCGCAAGCCACACACGCCGAGCAAAGCAAGCCCTAAAGAGGCAAAGCAAAGCCAGCCGATAAAAGAGCCCGAGGCGCATCTATTGAAGATAGTCCATAAAAGGCTTCCCCGCGATACAAGCAGGGAAAGCGCGGGGGGCATTTCCAGAGTATCCAAGATGAGGGAGTCGGAAAAGCCGCCATTTTCAGGGGAAAAGTCCAGATTGCTGAAAACATACACCTTGTTGTTTGTCGCCGTGGTGTCAACACCCACTCCGGAAACAAGGCTGTCTTCTTCTCCGACAGAAGAATAATAAAAAATAGCAGAGCCCATGCGCCTGAAATATCCGGCAGAGGGCTTTATCACTTCCCGTTCACCGACAAGCTTTTCCTTAAAAGAGATATTCATGCGCACCAACTGCGGGATGACAAAAAACCACGAAGAGGCATAAATGAGGCAGTAAACAATCAATGGTATTATCGAAGAAACCGGATGGCGGATAAAAAAGAGCACCATCAGCAAGGCACCGAAGACCAATACCAAGGGCGCAAAATAGAGCAAGCCCGACAGGAAGAGCTGCAAATCAAAAGACAGCACCTGCCCTGCAACTAAGCTGCTGCACAGAGTATAAATCATATACAGCGTGGCAAGAGCACAGATCAGCACCGCACAGATGCCTATATAGTAAACCAGCAAAAAAACTGACGACAACAAGCCTTTCTTCATCTTCTCCACCCACAACAATCCGACATACGTTATCCACAGGCTTTCGCACAATATGTTCCACAGCCGTGGTTACGAGCACCAAATCTATGTATTATCAAGAGATAAAAAACAATCTCCACCTATTATAAGCAAATTCGCTTCATTTTTTTACAAGTTTTCCACAAGTAAACAATGACACCACACGCTTAGCCCAAAGAGATACCGCCTTCCTTGTCTATTGCAATCACCGCTTTGCATTCAGAGCAACGGAAACGCCCCACTTTCACCGCCTTCAAACGGTGAGAACACACCGGGCAGAGCACAATCTTTGGGAAAACGCTCCCGCTGTCCTCTTTCTTCTTGAAATAGTCAACGGAATCCTTCAAGTTTTCCTTGAACGTAAAAAACTGACTGAAGCCGAGAAGCTGGAAAACCTCGTAGACCTTGGGCTGCACATTCATCATCAGCACATCGCCGCCCTTGTTCTTGACCAGTTTAAGGAAATCCGTAAAAGAGCCAATCCCCGTGGAAGCAACATAGTTCAAATTATAGCAGTTAAAAATGATATTAACAAAACCGCTGTTGATTATTTTTCCTACCTGCTTCTGAAAATAAGCAACATTATATCCATCGACATAGCCATTCAAATTCACGATGATGCAGTTTTTTGCCTCTTGGACTTTTTCCAAATTTATCTTGAGACTGTCGTCTTTATCCTCTAAAAAGCCCTGTACAATACTGTTATCAATCATTCTGTTTCAAAGCCTCCTCAGCGTGAAATTAATAGCCACATAGAATATCGGCACAATGCGGCAATAAATAAAGGTATTCACCAAAAACCCCCTCTATGCGGGAGCCCAGCCCCTGTCCACAGGGAGCAGGATGCCGTTCATCTCCCGCCGGCTCAAGAGAAACAAGCCGCCTCTCGCCACTGTTTCGGGCGAAAGCTCATAGCCCTTTGGCGCGTAGCGGGTAAAACCAGGCAGGACGGCATTACAGGTGATGTTGTAGCGCCCGTATTCCGCCGCCACGGACTTGACCAAGACAGAAAGCGCCGTCTTTGCCCCGTGATACGCGGCATTTGTCCGGCAGACACGCACATTTTCGCTGCGGGTGCCGCCAAAGAGCAGGATGGAACCTTCCCCCCGCTGCATCATCTGCGGAAGCACCGCGCTCACCACAATGCCCGGCAGCGCATAGTCAAGGCAGGAAACCGCAAGCCAGTCCTCAGGAGTCGTCTCATGCACAGGCTTCTGCACAAAAGGACCGTAACACACAGCCACAAGCTCGCAGGACTCCAGCTCAGCGGCAAAATCAGGGCGGCCAAGCTCTGCCACGCCGTTATGCGCAAAATCACAGGGCAGATAGGAGAAAGCAAAATCAGCCACAGGCATGTGCCTTCCTGCCAGAGAGACCGCAGCTCCCGCTTCCGCAAGCAGGGAAGAAAGCGCAAAGCCAATGCCGGACGTGCCCCCGATGACAAGGGCTCGCTTTCCCGAGAGATTAAAATCTTCCATAAATATACTGTATTGTAGCGTAAAAACAGCAAAGCGTGTATAGTGTATTGTGATATCGATATGAATTTGCAACACATTATCATTGTACTGGTGCATCCCGAAGAAAGCCGCAATGTAGGAGCAGTCTGCCGCGCTATGGCAAACTGCGACATCAGTACGCTGCGCATTGTGGGCAGGCGGGAGGACTTTGACGACGAGCGGGTGCGAATCCTCGCAATCCATGCCTCCCCCATCTGGGACAAGGCAGCATTCTACCCCTCCGTCACGGAAGCTACCGCCGACTGCGTATGCGCCGCGGGAACTACTCGGCGGCGGGGCAAGAAGCGAAAAGGAAAGCTGCTTTTGCCCGAGGAATTTGCCGATACCGTCGCCCCCGCCACGGAAAATGGCAAGGTCGCGCTCGTGTTCGGCAATGAGCGCACAGGACTCACCGATGAAGAGCTCTTGGAATGCACCTGCGGCATCACCATTCCCTCAAGCACCGCATTTGCCTCGCTCAACCTCAGCCACGCCGTCCAAGTCATCTGCTACCAGCTCTTCCGCGCCACGCAGAAAGAATATGCAGGCTATACCCCCATCCCGCTCTCCCGCCTTGACGAGACCGTCAGCACCATAGCAGACAGTCTCCAGTCCATCGGCTTTTTCAGCCGCACGGGACGGCAGGATATGGAACGCTTCTGGCGCGGCATACTTTCGCGGGCTGCGCTCAGCGAAGGGGAAGCAAGCTATCTCGAAAACATATTCGACAAGGCGGCAGGGCTCGCTACGCGTAACAGGAAAAGCGAATATCCTCCGCAGAAATAACCCCTGCGGGAGAAAAAACACAGGAGCGGATGATAACGTTTTCCAATTCGCGGATATTTCCCGGCCACGAGTACCTGCGCAGCTTTTCAAGGGCTGAAGACGTAAGCCTTTTTCCCTTGCTTCCCGCAATCTTGTTGGCGAGCAGGGGAATATCATCGGGGTGCTGGCGGAGCGAGGGCACGCAGATTGACAGCGGATTGATGCGGTAGAACAGGTCAAGCCGGAATGTGTGCTCTCGGACACAGCGTTCAAGATCCTTGTTGGTGGCAAAGATGAGGCGGGCGTCAAAGGCATATTCTTTCGAGCTGCCAAGCCTGCGGAAGGTGCGGGTTTCAAGCACGTTCAACAGCTTGCCCTGCATCTCGTAAGGCAGTTCGCCAATCTCATCCAGAAAGAGCGTGCCGCCGTTAGCCGCCTCAAAATAGCCTTCTTGAGCGACCGCGCCCGTATATGCGCCGCCTGTCGTGCCGAAAAGGGTGCTCTCTATCAATGAAGGATTCAGATCCGCCGCGCTGACGCGGAAAAACTTCTGACGGGACCGGGAAGAAAGCTCGTGAATCCGCTTCGCAGTCCAGCTTTTGCCGCTGCCGCTTTCTCCAAGCAGCAAGACCGTTTCCTCCGTAGTAGCAGCCAGCTTTATTTCCGCGTCAAAGCGCTTCATGATTCCGGTGATGCCAGCGTAAGTTTCCATGCCCCCGTCCGGCACAAAGCTGTCGCACAGCTCAGACACAAGAAGCTTGCGGAGCGCATGGGCAGGAGACACCGTGTTAAAGCAGATCGCATCTGCAAAGAGCCGGCAAACATCGGGGCTGCGGGAGGCAGCATCATCGAGCAAAATGACGACAGGGTATTTCCTTTGGAAGTGAATGGCACAGTACAGCTCCATCGGGCAGCTGAAGTAATCCAGCAGCACGCAGGTGCAGTCATGCTCGCAAAGCGCAGATTTACCGTCCTCGGGTGAAACGACAACAAGGTCAAACATTGCCTGCAATTCGTGCAGACACCAAGAAGCCAACAACTCGTTGGCAGTGACGAGAATAACTTTTTCTCTCTCCATAAAAACAAACAATCTCCTGCTATTTCTTAAATAAGCGATGCCATAGCAATAGCAGTATATACCAAATATAGGGAAATAGTAAACAGATTTTTGCCGGATTATGGAAAATTTCAGATAAAATTTCCTGCCCCTTGTCAAAAGCCTTCTTTCCCACAGGCTTCTTGCGCTCGCTGAAGATGCCCACGACATCGGGGTAATACAGGAAGATGCTGTTTTTAAAATGCTCCCGCCGCGAATAGTACCAGCATGCACCGTCGTGCACCCCCTCGCTTAAGAGCACGAGGGACGGCGAAGCCTTGAATATGGCTTCCTCCACGTCCTTTTCCACTGATTTTGGATAGTAGCCCACGTAGCGCCCGACAATCTGGAGATTCGCAAAGGTTTTCCGCACATTGCGTTCGGCAGCGGAAAGCGTCTTCTTGCGTCCTCCAAAGAGATACAGGGACTTGTAGCGGTTTTCCAGTATCGTCATGATGTTGATGACGGTTTCGTATGGATTCCAACGGAATGGTATGACACGGCCAAGGAACCTCGCCCCTTTCAGGATGCTTTTTGACACAGGCAGCACCAAGTCCGCGTTCTTCACGCATTCAGCAAAGTCATTCTTTCCCCGCGCCCGCAGCAAATCCCACACGGACAGGAACACAATCTGTTTAGCTCCCTCTTTTTCCAGCAACCGTACAATTTCATCTTCAAAGTCCTGCGGCAGACAATTATGCACAGGCACACCGAGGATATCTATTTTTTGAATTGCCATATCTCCAACTCCGTAAGCGCCGTCTGCAGGGAGGCAAGCCCATAGATGGCAGCAGTCTCACATCGCAATATATTTGTAGCAAAATGTACGAGCACAAAGCCATGCTGACGGATATATGCAATCTCATCGGGAGCAATGCCGCCTTCCGCGCCCACCATGAGCGCAGCTGCAAGCGGGCGCCCCTCCGCAGAAGCACGAGCGACAGCCTCATGCAGGGCAAGGCTGCCCTCGCACTGCTCGTACAGCGCCACGGCAAGCCCTGTTGCCCCCGTCTCTGCCAGATGCTTCTGCCACAGCGCACAGGCTTGGGCAAGCGTCACGCAGGGGCTCAGCTCAGTCTGCACAGGGGAACCGCTCTGCTCGCGGGCTTCCGTGATGATGCGCCGCCAGCGTCCGTCATCGGGGGCAGCCTTCTTCCGCGCGCTTTCCACACAGCCTGCCTGACAGAACGATCCCGCTACAGGTACCACCACCCCTACGCCGCATTCCGCAGCCTGCCTGACAATCAGATCCATCTTCGGAGGCTTTGCGGCAAACTGAAAGAGCCACAGCGGTATTTCAGGTCCCCGCAGCACAGGCAGGGCGCTGTTTGTCCCCGCAGCGCCAGCCCTCTCGCCCGCAATCGTCAGCACGATGCGCTTTTCCCCCGCATCCAGCCGAGAGAGCGTCATCTGCTGCAGGGAAGCGTCAGGCAGACGCACATACACCATGTCGCCCACAGAGAGCCGCAGCACGGCGCTCAGGTAATGAAACTTTTTTCCCGTCACAACAAGGCAGCCGTCAGAATCGGGCTGCCCTTCGGCAACAAACTGGCGCATGGACTTATTTTTTTGCCGTCACCTTGTTTTCGGACTCCTCCTGAATTTCCTTGAGGGTCTTAGTCTGGCCAAGCAAGGCGCGGACATCCTCGCTCTTGAAAATCTCCAAGGCGGCAGAAAGCTGCAGGTCATAGTCAAGATCATAGGGCAGGGCTTTTCTCGTTCGGTACACCTCGTTGCGTACAGCCTTGCGCAAAATCCTCAGGTCAAGATCATACTTCTTCTGCAAGTCCACGGCATAGCTGCCGATATCCACATCCTCCATGCCCGGATGCTCCTCCACATAGTCGGCAATTTCCGTGCTTTCCATGAGGGCTGCATACGCCTTCTCCTCGTCCTCGGAGAAAGTCTCGTAGGGCACTTCCCTGTCAGGGGGAATGCCGGTCTTGTCAATGTTCACATCGCTCGGCGAATAGTACTTTGCCACCGTGATTTTAAAGCCATCGTTGTCGATGAGCTCGGTGGGAATCTGCACGCTCCCCTTGCCGAAAGAGCGCTCCCCCACCAGATAGGCGCGGTGAGTGTCCTTGAGCGCACCGGCGAGTATCTCGCTCGCGCTTGCAGAGGCGCGGTTGATGAGCACGATGACCGGAATAGAAGGATCCACCGTTGTCTTGCGGGCGGAAGCCTTGAACTCATTGTTTTCGTAGGGAATGCGGCTCTTTGTGGAGACGATGATGCCGTTGTCAATGAATTTGTCAGCGATGTTCACCGCCGCAGCCAAAAGCCCGCCGCCATTGTTGCGGAGGTCTATAACGAGAGACTTGTAATTCGCCCGCCTGAAAGAGTCTATGGCATCCTGCACCCTGTCCGCCGTATTTGTGGAGAATTCAGAAATGCGGATATAGCCCGTGTCGCGTATCATGCCGTACTTCACCGTGGGGTTCTCGATGATGGCACGAACCAGCGTGCGGTCAAATTCCATAGCCTTGCCGCGCAGGATTGTCACCGTCACCGGCTCTCCCACCGTGCCGCGCAGCATGCCGAGCACCTCGTTCATCGTGATGGTAGAGGTATCCACCCCGTCTATCTTGATTATCTTGTCACCGGGCTGTATGCCGGCGCGGTCTCCCGGAGAGTCGTCAATCGGCTGTGCGACCTCCACATACGAAGGCTTGCCGGGCGTGCTTTCCGCAGGCTTAGAGATTGAAAGCCCCACGCCGCCAAAGGAGCCGGAAGTCGTATCGGAAAGACTCCTCCAATCATTCTTGGACAGATAGGAGGAATAGGGGTCTCCCAAAGAGTCCAGCATCCCCTTGATTGCACCTTGGTACAGCAGCTCAGGATCAACCTCTTCCACGTAATTCTGCTGTATATAACAGTAGAGAGAATTGATAAGCTGTAGATATTCCCTGTCGCGGCGGCTCTTGCCCGCCGTATCAGAGGGAGACTGGGCAAAACACTGCGAGGCCATAAGAGAGAAGACAAAAAGCCCCACCGTAACTTTGAGGGCCTTCTTCGCTACTGATAGAGAATGGGTAAATTTGTTCATTCCTCCATCATACGTTGTTTTTTATGTCTATGCAAGAGTTTAAATATTGTGATATAATCGATTTTATGCAGATAATACCAGTTGCCAGCGGCAAGGGCGGTGTAGGCAAGAGCCTCCTCAGCGCAAACCTTGCAATCACGCTCGGGCAGGCAGGCAAAAAAGTCATCCTTGTGGATTTAGACCTCGGGGCATCGAACCTCCACCTCGTCATCGGACAGAATTCCCCAAAGACGGGGCTGGGTACCTACCTCACCGGGCAGACCTCTTTTACAGACCTGATTGCCGGCACGGATTATAAAAACGTCTCTTTCATCGCGGGGGATTCAGAGATTCCGGGGCTTTCCTCGCTGAAGACGAATAAGAAGAATGACCTGATCAGGCAGTTCACCTCGCTCAATGCGGACTATCTCATACTGGACCTCGGCGCAGGTACACACCTGACCATACTCGATATGTTCCTGCTGTCTCCGCAGGGCATAGTCGTCACAGCTCCCACCGTCACGGCGACGCTGAACGGCTACCTTTTCCTCAAAAACATCGTATTCCGCATGATGTACAACACCTTTGCAAAAGGCTCCCCCGCATACAGCTATCTGGAAACTCTGCGGAAAGATTCTGCTTCCCTGCAAAGGCTCTATATCCCCAAACTCGTGGAAACGCTGGAAAAGACCGACCCGCCGAGCGCGGCGCTCTTCAAGTCCCGCATGGCACGCTTCCACCCGCGCCTCGTGCTCAACATGATAGACGACCCCAAAGACGCAGACCGCGCCATAAAGATACGCCGTTCCTGCCAGCAGTACCTCGGACTTGACATCGAGCACCTCGGCGTCATTTACCGCGACACCATGCAGGACAAGGCGCTTGCCTCCCGCCTGCCCGTCGTGGTCTACAAACCCCAGTCCATCATAGCACAGGCAATCGGCCGCATCGCGGAAAAAATCATGCAGTCCGAAACGCTTTCTTTCGGCGACAGCTACGACATAACGCAGGCAACAGACGCCTCCTTTGACCTTGCCGCCGAAGAAGCGACTGACGACTTTGAGGCAAGGATGAGCTATGTGGAAGAGCTTGCCGGAACAGGCGCGCTTTCCGCAGGGGAGCTTGCGGAGCTCATCAAGCAGCAGCAGTTTGAGCTGACCCGTCTGCGCAACGAGAACACGCTGCTGAAGAAAAAAATCGTGGAAGCCGCAAAACAAGGATACAAGGTCTGACATCATGATACTGCCACTCTACATACGCTATCCCTCGTGGATACACCCGGAACTTTTCCCCGGCGTCCCCGTCCTCGGACTCATCCGCTGGTACGGGCTGATGTACATTTTCGCATTCGTCACCGCCTTTGCCGTCCTCAAGCGGGAGCTGAAAGAAGGCGCTCTCGATAGTCCCGGGCAGAAGGCAAGCGAGGACGACATCTTCAGCTTCATTGCCTGCGGCATTTTCTTCCTTATTATAGGTGCTCGGATTTTCTCTACCCTCGTCTACGACACGAGCGGCATCTACTGGCAAAAGCCATGGCTCATTTTCTGGCCCTTTGACAGCGTTACCAAGCGCTTTACGGGGCTTGCGGGCATGTCCTACCACGGGGGCTTCATCGGCGGAGGCTTCGGCATGATACTGTGGTGCCTCCTGCACAGAAAGCCGCTCTGGAAGTGGGCGGACGCCATGTGCGTGGCAATCCCTCTGGGCTATACGTTCGGACGCATAGGCAACTTTATGAACGGGGAGCTTTACGGGCGCATCACCACCATGCCGTGGGGCATGCTCTTTCCCCGCGCGGAGGAAAGTGAGCCTTTTTCCGCAAGCCTTGACTGGGTGCAGGCTTTCGCAGCACAGTGCGGGCTTGCCATCGAGGGACAGAAGCTCATAAACCTGCCGCGCCACCCCAGCCAGCTCTACGAAGCGCTCTTTGAGGGCGTGCTCCTGTGGGCTCTGCTCTGGACAGTGCGGAAGCACAAGCCCTTTGATGGCTTCCTCAGCTGCCTCTACACGATAGGCTACGGAGCAGTGCGCTTCGTCATAGAATACTTCCGCGAGCCCGACGGCGACCTTGGCTACCGCCTGAGCCCGAGCGGCAACAAAGTGCTCTACCAAAACAGCTCCCTCTTCGACATCTCCACCGGTCAGGTGCTCTGCTTCCTGATGATGGCAGGCGGGCTTCTGCTTATGTTCATTCTCTGGCTGCGGGTGCACGGAAAAAAACGGCGTCATTAATATGTTTTGGGACTAAACTAAATAAATGGGAGTTTGCACGTACAAACAAGAAGGGCGATCGAGCGCCCTTCTTCCCAATCCCTACAATCCATTATACCGAATAAGCTCCGGATGATACTCAAAGTGCATATTATCATAAATCGTCCACTTGCCTCCCCAGACAAAGCCCTCTTCCTCAAAAATACGGATAACCCCCTCCGGCGGCATCCACCGCCTGCTTAAAGGAATAAGCATCCAGGTGTCAGGATATTTCTCCTTAGCCCAGCTCCAGAATATCTGCTTCCCGTGCTGACTCTTGGGCAGAATGTCCATCGCAATGCCAAGGCTGTGGAACGACTTCCGCGTTGTGCCCGCTATGATGCGCCAGAAATAAGCATCCGTAGAGCGGATTTCGTCCACAAAGGCCTTCACCTCCTTGTTCGACTTCGCAAGCTTCTGAATCCGCTCTTCCACCCGTTTGAGCGGCACCTTTACCCGTTCGTGCACAGAAGCGGCATGCCCGAGGAACGTTATCCTGACAAGGTGCGACTCAAGGGATTTCTTCGTCTTTGAATCATAGATAGCGTCAAAGAGAAACATAGGAGCGCCCGCGCCGTCCTTGCGGTTTTCTGCGGAACTGTAGCGCTTGATGGCCTCCTTCTTTTCCTCGCTGAACGTGGCGGGATCCTCAAGTTCAGCGGGATAGCCGTAGAGCACCGGCCAGTACTTGTCCTTGTTTTCAAGCTCTTCGCGGGGAAGCATACTGCCGTTTGCCCAGTAGAGCTGTTCCACGCGCAAATCCTCGTTTTTTGCGCCGGGAATGAGCAGGGTTACAAGCCAGTCGTGGACTTCGCTGTCATAGCTGAGGGAAAAAGTGATGTCGGGATATGAATCAGAAATATAGAAAAGGTCGGAAATGGAGTGGCTTACACCCTGCGGGAATACAGCACCGCTGAGCGTAAGCCACGCTGCGAAAAGAAGAATGCGGAAGCGGACGGAATGTCCCCTCATTTTCTTCCTTTAAGGTAGACGTACCAGTAGACACAGCCTACCATGCCGCAGCCCCCTACTATGTTGCCTATTGTCACCGGCAACAGGTTGAAAAAGAGGAACGTGAGCCAGTTCAAGCCTTCCGCCCGCATATTGTATACCCATGAAGTGAGTATACCCACGGGAATGAAGTACATATTGGCCACACAGTGCTCAAATCCGCAAAGAACAAACAGGAATATCGGCAGGTAAGGGCCTGCAATCTTCCCCATGGAATCTGTCGCGCCGAATGAAATCCATACGGCTATGCAGACCATAAAATTGCAGAGAATTCCCTTGAGCAGGGCGTCAACAATGCTCATGTGCACCTTGTTCGTCGCCGTAGTCACGATGGACATTGCCAGTTCTCCGCCGTAGAGCGAGGGGGTATGGCTGAACACAACGAGCAGGGCGATGAGCAGGCTGCCCGCAAGGTTGCCCAGATAGACGGGAAGCCAGTTGCCAAGCAGCATATCCTTGGGCGAAATCCGTTTGGTGAGCACGGGGATGAGCACAAGGCAGTTCCCCGTGAACAGCTCGGAACCCGCGCAGAGAACCATCATCAGTCCGATGGGGAATACCGCAGCGGATACCACCCGGGCAAGGGCAGCCGGCTGTATGCCGCAGGACGCTACGGAGCTTCCAAGCGCTCCGAAAGCTATAAAGGCGCCCGCCAGACAGCCGAGCGCAAACATTTTCAAAAAGCTAGGTCTTGTCTTGCCTATACCGACCGAGACGTAGGTATTGGCGATTTCCGATGGAGAGTTCATAATCTTGTATTGTAATTGATTTTGTCTATTATTGCAACGGAAATATGCCCTGTTTTGTGAAAGATTTTTGTTTTTGACGGGCTTGTTTTTTCCGCTTAGGCAGTATATGATAGTATGTTAGGAAAAGCCAACTACCGGACTTGAACCGATCACCTGCTCTTTACGAGGGAGCTGCTCTACCAGATGAGCTAAGTTGGCATACTCTGGCAAACCAAAGGATATACCGAAAATTATAGCAAAAAGTTTTTCTTTGGTCAATGGGAAGTCCTAAAAACTCGCGGGTTTTCACGGGGCGTTCCGACATCATTTTATTGGAGAATGTTCCATGAACAGTGCTTTTTTTTACGTTGAGGCGAATATCGTCTGCCTCCTGATCTTTGCCTTCATACTGGTCAAGAACCTGACGAGCGTTGACAGGCAGGAAAAGCAGCGTTGCTTTGACCGCGTGCTCATCCTGCATATCCTGTATTTTATCTTTGACAGCCTGTGGATGCTTTTGTACAGCGGCACCGTGCAGACAAAAAACGAGATGCTTGCCGATGTGGTGGATGTCATCATCTTTTCCATAATAGCCTTCGGCGCGTACAACTGGTACATCTATCTGGGGATGATGCTGGAACTGGACGGGGTAAAGACGTTCCGCGGCAGGCTGCTGCGTGCCATTCCCGCCTGCGTCACCGTCACCCTTGCCGTGCTCGGCTTTTTAAAGCGCTTCAATTACTGGGGCTTTGACGGGGGAGAAATTCACACCACCTGGCTCTACGCGGTGATGGTCATCATTCCCCTGCTCTACGTGCTGATTGCTTCCGCCCGGGCATTTTACGAGGCTTTCAAGAAGGAGAACGCGACGAGGAGGCATGTGTACATCTCCGCAGGCGTGTACCCGCTTGCCATCTCGCTTGTCGCCGTGCTCCAGACGCTCAAGCTCAAGGAGCCGCTCCTCTGCTTTGGCTGCACGGTGGCGATGATTTACGTCTATGTGAACTCCCTCGACAACTTGATTTCCCAAGACCCGCTCACCCAGCTCAACAACAGGAACGAGCTGAAGCGCTTCCTCATCAACACCCGCCACCACCCCGAGACGCGCGTCTACCTGCTCATGATGGACGTGGATAAGTTCAAGGGCATAAACGACAAGTACGGGCATCTGGAGGGCGACAACGCCCTGCGCTGTGTTGCCGATTCCCTCAGGGAGGCATGCACGATGTGTACAAAGCGGCACTTCATTGCCCGTTATGGCGGAGATGAGTTCATCGTCGCCGCCATTGCCGAAAACGAGGAGGAAGTGACGGAGCTGTGCGCGCTTATCCGCAAAACGGTGACGAAAAAAAACAAGGCCCGAGGCTCTGCCTATGATTTGGCGCTGAGCATTGGCTACGCCCGGCTTGGCAACGAGGACGACGCCGTCCGCCGCTGTCTCGCCGCCGCCGATGCCGCCCTGTACCGCCAAAAGCAATCCCGCCGCCAGGCAGGCGCGGAATAAGACCTTGACATTTTTAAGCTATCTGATATAGTAGTAAATAATAGAACTTGCTATGCGAGCTTCTGTTTTCGGCTACAGAGTTATCTGTACAGTGCCGTCTCACAAACCGGGTGCTTTCTCGTAAAGTATGCCGTTTTTTTTCATTTTGTTCAGAATTTGGTTTAGCCGCTCCTCATGCGTCGTAATTGCAACCATAGCGTCATCTTTTACGATGGTTGCAGATATGATGTGCTTTACTTTACCTTCGAGCCAGTTTCAAAAGTATTAGCGGTCTCGGTGTCATTCGTAAGCGATTTTGTCAAGTTAAGCACCTAAAAATTTAGGGACTTTTT
>CAKZZK010000013.1 GCA_937885235.1 uncultured Treponema sp. | reverse complement strand
CCTGTCGGCAAGGAAATCGACAAGCCGCTGGGCAGGGGCTTTCTGACCACAGCCGTGCTCCCAGGCAAGCCGTTCAAGCGAGCTGCGCCAGTGCAGCCCCGCAAGCGCAAGGCAGCCCTCTTCCAAAGCTATCGCCCGAAAGTCCTGCGGTATGTCCTCAGGCCTTGTCTCCACCACGATGGCGGCGTTGCTCCAGCGGCTGTTGCGCCCTGCGGCAGACATACCGTTGATGACTATTGACTGCGGCGCCGTAGCGCTCGGTACGACAAAACCACCGGGACACATACAGAAGCTGTACACCCCCCTCCCCTCCTGCTGGCTCGTCAGGTGGTATTCCGCGGCGCCAAAGCCATCAGGGTTCCTGCCGTGATACTGTATGCTGTCGATGAGCTCGCGGGGGTGTTCCACACGCACCCCCACCGCAAAGGTCTTTGCTTCCAAAGCCTGTGGCGCTGTTCGGGCAAGCAGGCGATAGATATCTCCCGCAGAATGTCCGGTAGCAAGCAGCACGGCATCTCCCTTTAGCTCCTGCTCTTCACCGGTTTTTGTGTGCTTCGTGCGGACTCCGATGACAGAAAGAGAGCCGTCTGACGTCTTTTCAGTGATAAAATCCGTACAGCGGGTGTCAAAGCGAATTTCACCGCCCAGTTCCAAAATTTTCTCTCCCATGGCATGCACGATGGCGGGTAGCCTGTCCGTGCCGATGTGGGGGTGGGCATCGGTGAGGATGCGCTCATCCGCTCCAAAATGAGCGAAAATCCTCAGGATGCGGCCAATATCTCCGCGCTTATTGCTCCGCGTATACAGCTTGCCGTCGCTGAACGTCCCTGCCCCGCCTTCGCCAAAGCAGTAGTTGGAATCTTCCCCCACAATGCCCTTGGTGCTGATGGCGGCGATATCCCTCTTCCGCACGGAAGCGAGGGAACCGCGCTCGATGATGACAGGCTGTATGCCGCTTTCCAGAAGCCTGAGCGCGGCAAACAGTCCCGCAGGTCCCGAACCTATGATGAGCACGCGCTTCTGCCCTTCCGCATGGCGCCAGACGGGAAGCTGCGGCTCCGCTTCGGGAGGCCTTTCCCCTCGATACACACGGTAGCGCAGGACGAGTTTTACCCGCCCGTGCCGTGCGTCCACAGAACGCTTTAAGCGCTGTGTAAAAATTTCTTCGTTTTCGCTGATTTTTTCTGCGCAGGCTTTTCCGATCGCGTTCAGTATTTCCCGCTTGATATAAGTTTCGTCCTGCTCTTTGTCCGCAGGAATGGTGATGCTGAGTTCCTGAATCATAAAACTAAAACGTCATGTCCTCTCACTGATGATGAAACGGGGACGCGCCTTCGTCTCCATATATATCTTGCCTATATATTCGCCGATGATTCCCAAACTTATCAGCTGCACGCCGCCAAGGAAGCAGATAAGAGAGGCAGTGCTCGCCCAGCCGCTTATCGTGTGGCCGGTAAAGTACCTGACGAATGACCAGACTATGCCTATGAAACTCAAGCAGGCAACAATACAGCCCATGCCGGAAATGATGCGGATTGGCTTGACGCTCAGGCTCGTGATTCCGTTAAACGCGAGTGAAAGCATTTTGCCAAGCGGATAATGGCTCTTCCCCGCAAGCCTTTCATGCCGCTCGTAAAAAACGGAAGTGCTCTTAAAACCAAGCAGGGGGAACATCCCTCGGAGGAAAAGGTTCACCTCTTTGTAATGAGAAAATTCCTCCAGCACCCTGCTTGAAACAAGGCGGTAGTCCGCATGGTTGTAGACTATATCCGCCCCCATACCGCGCAGGAGTTTATAGAAGGTTTCCGCTGTAAAACGCTTGAAAAAGCTGTCCGTGTCGCGCTTATTTCTACAGCCATAGACTATTTCATAGCCATCACGGTAGGCATCCACCATCTGGTCAATGGCATTTATGTCGTCCTGTCCATCGCAGTCTATTGAAACGCTTATGTCGCAGAAATTCTTTGCTTCAAGCAGGCCGGCAAGCAGTGCATTCTGGTGCCCCCTGTTCCGCGACAGGGAAATTCCCTCGTAATGCTCATCTTCAGCGGAAAGCTGCTTTATGATGTCCCAGGTAGCATCCGAACTGCCATCATTGACAAAGAGAACCCGGCTGTCACGGTGGATTTTGCGCTCCTCGCAGAGCTGTATGAGCTTGTCTCTAAAAAGACCGCAGGTGACGGGCAGAACAGATTCTTCATTATAGCAGGGAATCACGATATACAATACAGGGACCTGCCGGCTCCTGCCCTCAGTTTCATTGTCACCCATAAACCCATCATAGCGGATTCCCCCGCTTTGTGCAAGGCACAGCCCTCTTGGTTTATTGTAATCCATACACGGAATAATATGATTTTTATAATAATAATATATTAGACAATATGCTTTTCTTGCTCTATACTGGCATCATCAAGTGCAGGACAAGGCAGTTTATGCCGCACCGCAGCTTCAGGAGGTATATATGATTGCAACAGCATTGGAGTCGTTCATGTTGATTTGTTTTGGATTTTCGTGGCCGCTTTCTCTGCTTAAGAATATCCGCTCACGCTCCGCAAAAAACATGAGCCTTCCGTTCATCCTGCTCATCGTGAGCGGGTATGTGGCAGGCATCAGCGCAAAGCTGCTGAACGGCCAGACAAACTACGTGCTTGTCTTCTACTTCCTGAACCTGTTCATCGTCGCGTTGAACATTCCCGTCTATCTGGTGAACAAGCGCTACGACGAAGGCAAGGAGCTCGTCTTCTTCAAGCGGCTCCACCAAATTGCCTACTATGACACACTGTATATCTTTGAGCTGATGGCAAAATTCCGTCACAGCATGCAGATAAATTATAAACTTTCTTTTTAGAATGGAGGAAAAACAAATGAATCAATTGGTTAGCGAATTCAACAACAAAATTAGCGGGCTTAAGCAGATGGCAGGCGACTTGCAGGCAGACTACCTGAAGGTGGCTTCTTCCGAAGAATCACTGCTCATCGAAAATGCAGTCCGCTCTCTGGAAGACGCAGAGCGCAGGATCCACAAAGCAGTATTGCTGGAACAGAAACGCTCCGCCTAACATTCCACATAATGCAAGTGCCATCGGGCAGTGTCCGGACACTTGCATTTTTGTTTATGGAATGATATAGTAAAACAGAATAACATCAAGCTCGAAAACTTTCCCAAAGCTGACTACGACAATCCTCCAGCAGAGCGCGCCGTGCTGTCTGCCGCGTAAAAGCTGAGCGAGGGCACGGATACCGTCATGCAGACCATCAGCCGGATTGGGGAAAAGGCGATGGCGGAAAGCTGATAGCTACCTCAGATTAGGGGGAAAATCATATCGTAAAGGTGTGACTTCCCCCGTAGTTATCCTACCGACACCAGTACACATTGTCCTTGCGCGGCGCAGCGGCGGTGCTTGCACCGTCGGCGTAGCCCAAGGCAACGTGACCGATTCCCTCAAAATCTCCCGTAATTCCCAAGTCTTTCAAAATCTGTTTCCCAAAGTCAGAATCGAATTCCTCTTTTGCACGGTGAATCCAGATGTTTGCAATGCCGAGGCTTTCTGCGGCATTCATGAGGTTTCCCATCACGAGGGAGCCATCATACAGGTAGGTGGGGGAAGATTTGTCAGCGACAACAATCAGGATGACCGGAGCACCGTAGAAGGGGTCAAAGTCTGCTGATTTTCCCATAACCTTTGCGTTCTCCGCACTGATTTTGTCGCGCAGCTCTTTGTTTGTAACTGCGATGATTTTTACCGGCTGGCGTCCCATGCCGCTTGGCGCGTATGTTCCTGCACGGATGATGGTTTTCAAATCCTCTTCCGAAGGCAGCTTTCCTGCGATAAATTTCCGGCAGCTGCGCCGGCTTTCCAAAATCTTTAACGTTTCATTCATTGATTTACCTCTATTGCCATCATATACTGAATTTTGATTGTGTGCAATCTTATGCAGTAACTTTTTGCCTCCTGTGTTGTTTTATAAAGCAAGAGGTGAAATTATGAAAATGAAGAAAACTATCACGCTTGTTGGGCTCTTGCTCTGTCTTTCTGCACTTAGTTTTGCCCGCGGCATAAAGACAGGAGACAAAGCGCCTGATTTTACGCTTAAACTGTCCGATGGCAGGACAGTGAGCCTGTCGGACTATGAGGGCAAAGCTGTCCTGCTGCATTTTTGGGCAACGTGGTGTCCGCCATGCCGTGCAGAACTGCCCGAAATGGATAAGCTCGCAAAGCAGCTTGACGCTCAGGGAAATGACAGCAAGCTTGCATTCCTTGCTGTCTGCATATCCGACACCGAAAAGTCTCGGGCAAGCTTTATGCAGAAGAATCAATATACCTTTACCGGAGGCCTTGACGCGCAGGGAAAGCTCGCTAATGCCTATAGCGTAGAGGCAATCCCCACGAGCGTCCTGATTTCGCCAGACGGCAAGATAGTCAAGATGCACACCGGCATGATGAGCAAGGCGGATCTTGAATCCTTTGTGAAAGGCTATGCGGATTAACTTGCAGCGGGGCACCGTACTGCTCCTCGCTGTGGGAGCGGCATTGCTTGCCCTTGGCATTGCCTGTGGCGATACCGCAGCCATCTTCCGCAAGGCTATCTTTATCTGTCTGGAGTGCATAGGCATTGCGTAACAAAAGGCAGCTCATACAGTTTCTCTCTATGCTCATTTACAATGCGGATGTAAAGCATTGGTTTACCGGAGGCATTTCGCGCTCCGTCGGCAAGCGCGTTTGCGTTCCCGGCTTGAACTGCTATTCCTGTCCCGGAGCCATTGCCTCCTGCCCGCTCGGGGCATTGCAGAATACGCTTGCAGGGGGCAGACTGCCTTTCTTTATGACGGGCTTTCTGCTGCTTACGGGAACGCTTGTGGGGCGCATGGTCTGTGCGTTTTTCTGTCCTTTTGGGCTTTTGCAGGATCTGCTGTATAAAATTCCCGCCAAAAAGTTGCGCCGCACTGCCGCATCACGGCGCTTAGCCCGTAAGCTCAGCATAGCGAAGTACATCATCCTTGCCTTGCTCTGCATTGTGCTTCCGCTCGTCTTTTATTTCAAGGACGGGCAGGGAAGGCCGTTTTTCTGTTCGTGGTTCTGTCCCTCAGGCACAATCTTTGCGGGCATTCCGCTCGTACTTCTGAATGAACGGCTCCGTGAAAGCATAGGCTGGCTCTTTACCTGGAAGACTGCTGTCGCGCTGGTGATTGCGTGCTGTTCTATTGTGATTTTCCGTCCGTTTTGCCGTTTCTTTTGCCCGCTCGGGGCGATATATTCTTTTTTTAACAGATATGCGATTTTTGGCATCCATCTGGACAAAGAAAAATGCACGAACTGCGGAGCCTGTACTGCAAGCTGTAAAATGGATGTCCTGCGGGTAAACGACAGGGAGTGCATCCGCTGCGGGGAATGCAAAAAGCGCTGCCACTGTGGCGCGCTGACGTAGCCCTTTACAGAGCTTCAATCTACATCATCGAGCCGCAGTGTTGCCGACTGGTATTTAGGCAGAAATTCCTTTGTGCCGCAGCTGTCGAAATTTACATAGATGACATATTCCCCCTGCACGGAGCATGCGCGCACAATATAGCCGTGCCCATATTCTTTGTGAGAGATTCCCGCTCCGACATAGTACTTCTTTGCAAGTGGATCCTCATAGCTGCTTTCTTGCAGTGAAAAAAAGGCTGGCGGCTGTCCCAGGACACGCAATTTTTCGGCGCCTATTTCCGAAAGGAACATGCTCGGATTCATATAACTCATCCTGCCATAGAGACGGCGCAGGGCGCAGGAGGTGAGATATAGCTCGTGCTGTGCGCGGGTAATGCCCACATAGAAAAGGCGGCGCTCTTCTTCCAGCTCTACATCTGCCTTGTCTTCTCGCGGAAAGATGCCGCTTTCCATGCCGGTGATGATGACGCGGGGGAACTCCAATCCCTTGGTGTTATGCAGGGTTATCAGCGTTACGCTGTCACGGGAAGGTTTCTCCTCATCTTCACTTTCCAGTGTTCTGTCAAGCTGTATGTGGTCAAGAAAATCAAGCAGCCCCTGCCGTGTGCAGGGATAAAGGCTCGCGCTGTTTTTCAGCTCGTCAAGGTTTGCCATTTTTTGGGTTCCCGACACTTCGTCCTGCGCTTTGTGGAAATCTTCCAGACCGGATTTCTTTGCGACGGCATCGACAAATTCTGCAAGCTGTCTGCCTTTGCCCGCGGTGCTTTCTGCCGTGTCTGTGAGCATCTTCTCGAAGTCCGCTGCCATATCGCAGAAGGCAGTAATTCCCGTCTGTGCTTTTTTTGTCAGCTTTACCCGTCCGCATCCTTCAAGAATGGAGGTGCCACCGCTTGCGGCAACGATTTTGTCCTGAGTGCTGCTGCCGATGCCGCGGGCAGGCTTGTTCACAATGCGGCGGAAGGCAACCTCATCTCTGGGATTGGCAACAAAGGATATCCACGCCAGCGCATCCTTGATTTCTTCGCGCTCATAGAATTTGAGCGTACCGATTATGCTGTAGGGAATCCTGCGGTGCAGGAATTCCGTTTCAAAGCCGAGGGACTGCGCATTGGTGCGGTATAAAATTGCCCAGTCGCTGAAAGGAACGCCTTTTTCATGCTTGTTCTTGATGAGGTCGGCACAGAACTGAGTTTCATCCTCCTGTGTCGGCAAGAAAACAAGCGTGGGCTTTTTTCCTTTGCCTTTTGCTGCGACAAGCGTTTTGCCCAAGCGTTCCTGATTGTGCTTTACCACGCTGTCCGCACAGGAGAGTATTTCGGCAGTTGAACGGTAGTTTGTTTCCAGCCTGATGAGCGTTGTGCCGGGGAACTCATGCTGAAAGGAAAGTATGTTCTGCACTTCTGCCCCGCGGAATTTGTAGATGCTCTGGTCGTCATCGCCCACCACGCAGACGTAGGTGCCCGTGTTTTCTTCCATACCGGCGATTGCCTGCAGGAGGAGGAACTGCGCGACGTTTGAATCCTGATACTCATCGACCATTACGACGCGGTAACGCAGATGTACGTCATGACGGATTTGTCCGTTATCGCGGATTATCTCGTAAGGCAGCTTTATCAAGTCTCCAAAATCGACATTGCCTGTGTCTCTCAGGCGTTTTTCGTAGGCGGCATAGATGTCGGGAAACAGAGGATCATCGCTTATCGTGAACAGCTTCTCGCTTTCGGGTGTGTAGCAGTAGTCTTTTGCAAGGGAAATCTTGTGCACTGCCTGAGAAGCCTGCTGGCGGGAAAGAGAAGGCATTGCCTTGCCGACAAGCGTCAGCATATCGTCTTCGTCATAGACCGTAAAGTTCTTGTCGATGTCTGCCTTGTCGGCATAACGGCGGAGAAAATAGGCGCCCCAAGAGTGGAATGTCCGTATCTGCGCATATTCGGCGCGTGGTTCCAGTGCCACCGCGCGTTCCTTCATCTCGTTTGCCGCTTTTTTGGTGAACGTGACGGCAAGGATACCGTAGGGATCAACGTGCTTTTCCGCAATGAGGTAGGCAATCTTCGTCGTGATGACGCGGGTCTTGCCTGAGCCTGCCCCCGCCAGAATGAGCAGCGGAGAGCCTTCGTGTATGACAGCCTTCCGCTGTTCTGGATTCAAGACATCCAGATAGTCCTTACTGTCCAATATACACTCCGTCTATATCCAGTTCGGAAGAATGCAGCGCCTTTACTTTGACCCTAGCTCCCGGTACCACTGCACGCACGGCTTCCTCATCGTCAAGCTCATAGCGGATGACCACATTGCCGTCAACTTCCGGCGCTTCAAACCACGCGCGGCCAATGGCAAGCCCGTCATCGTCTCCGCCTTTGTTTTCAATGACTTCCTCTACAAGCACGTCATAGACAGCACCGCAGCGGGAGCGCAGACGCTTTTCTGTTATAGCTGCCTGTATCGCTTCAAGCCGTGCGGCGCGGGCTTCCGCTGTTTTTTTAGGAACCTGTCCCTTCATCTTCTCTGCAGGAGTATCTTCCTCGCGGCTGTAACAGAAGCAGCCCGACCAGTCGCTCTCTATGGCTCGCAGGAAGCGCTCCGTATTTTCCGCCGCTTCCGCCGTCTCGCCGGGAAAGCCAGTGAGAAAGGTTGTGCGGATGCAGCTTTCAGGAAATGCCTCGCGGATGCTTTGCACCAGATGCAGGTAGGAGTCAAAGGAACCTGTGCGATTCATAGCGCGGATAATCTTGTTATCGCCTGACTGGAAGGGAATATCAAAATACGGCAGAAAACGCCTGTCCGTTTTCATAAATGCCAGAATGTCGGGATTGAAGTGGTCGGGATGTATGTAGAGGAGCCGTACCCAGAAGTCCCCCTCTATGCCTGCAATCTGTTCCATCAGCTGCAGGAGGGGGGATTTGCCTTCGCTGAATATGTCATCATCGGCACCATAGCCATAGGCTGCGAGGTCCTGCCCCACAAGGTTTATTTCCCGCACGCCTTGCGCGACAAGCTGCCGTATTTCGTCTACGATTTCCGAAATCCTGCGGGAACGGAGGGCTCCGCGGATAAGGGGAATGGCGCAGAAACTGCAATGGTTATTGCAGCCTTCGGTGATTTTGACGTATGCGCTGCCCTTAAAGGACAAAAGCAGATTCCTGTCGCCACCGCACACGCCCTTCTGCGGAGGACAAAGCACAGGTCGCCCGCCGTCAAACAGGGACTTCGCCGCACTGTCTATCTGCGACAAATCCCCGTTACCAAAGATGCCATCTGCTTCGGGCAGTTCTGTCTCGAAGACCTTGGCATAGCGCTCGGCAAGACAGCCTGCAAGCAAAATCTTTGCGGCAGGGTATGCCGCGCGGGCATCCATAAGCGCGTCAAGGCTTTCTTTTTTGGCGCTTTCAATAAAGCCGCAGCTGTTGATGATTATCAGCTCCGCATCAGCGGCATCGTCAACGCGCTCCATGCCGAGGGCAGTGAGGCGGGAAATGATGAGCTCCCCGTCCACTTGATTTTTTGCACAGCCGTGCTGGTCCAAGAAAAAGGTCTTTTTAGTCAAGTTCTTCCACCACCAGACGGTAACGCCCGTCTTTATCGCGCCGCCAGCGTATGTCTTCTACCTTTACGGCTCCTGCCTTGCCTATTTCCAAATCATAGCTGCGCTGTGCGGCAATGACCTGTATCTTCATCGTATTGATATTGCTTGCCCAGATTCTCAGACCGTTCTGCGAGGTGACGTTGACAATTTCCCCGCTGCGGTAATAACCTTCCTCCGGCTCGCCATTGTCTGAACGCATTCTGAAAAGACAGGGACCGCGGAACGTGATGTTCACCGTAAACGGATATGCCCTTGTGTCTTCCAGAATGATCGTGCGCCCGCTGTTGCCGTTTGACAAGGCGATTTCGTTCCCCGCTTTTTCCACCTGCTGGTCTGTGGACTGGTCCGCCTTCTCCATGAGCATGGAGGCATCTTTGTCTTTGAGCAGCATGCGCACTTCCGCCCCGCGGGAGCCGTCATGCAGGTCAACATCGCTCACATACAGGATGATTTCAGGCATTCCGTCGCCGTTGATGTCTATTTCGCGCTCTTCGCTCAAATCAATCACCTGTGTACCGGCAGGCGTGTCTATTGAAAGCGCCCCCGTTGTGTCCTTTACGGTAAGCACGACGTTCCCTGTGCCGGACTCCGCGGGAAGCAAAATCTGGTCGCCAACGTAGAGCCTTGTGTTCTGCGTGTCGCCATTGAATTCGTACTGTTGCGGCTGGATTACCACCTGCTGTGCAAGCTTTCGTGCCTCTAGCAGCGCGGGCACATTAAAGACAAAGAAGTAAAGCCATACCCCTGCGCCCACCACCACCGCGATGGACAGGATGACGATGAGCGGTATGACGAACTTTGGCAGGTGCTTTTCCAGCAGCTCTTTGGGAGTCGGCGTCTGCTGGAGTTGTATGGCATGATAGAGCTTGATGATGTCGTTACCGTTCAGACCGAGGTATGTGGCATAGTTTTTCAGGAAGCCCACTAAATACGGCTCTCCCGGGAATGCCGATACATCCTCGTTTTCCAGAGCTTCCAGATAATGACGGGTGATAGAGGTTTCCCGTTCAACATCGCTAATGTCCAGCTTTTTTTCTTCCCTTGCTTTTTTTAACAGTGCCCCGTAGCTTTCCATCTTGCATTACTCCGAAAACAGGAAATTATTGTAGGTGTTTGCAGATGACGGCGGATCGTAGAGGAAGCGCTGGTCACTCAGATTTGTGTTCAGATTATAATTGGCAAAATAGAAAGTAAAGCTCACGTTTGCAGGCGTAGTGGCAATGATGCGCCTGATAAGCTTGGTTTCTGGGCTTACGGAGACCTTGATATGGGAAAATGCCTCCGATGCAACTCTTCGTCTTAAGATTAAATTCACTACAAGTTCCGAATTGCCTTCTTCAAGCGGCACTGGCGTCTGGCCTGTTTCGTAGGCGATGTTGTAGTAGCGCTGCATAAGCGAAAGCCCTGTCGGCGTGGCGCTTACTGCTCCGCTGTGGGAGATATTCTGCTCCAGGATGGCGGAAGAACCAGGAAGGTAGATAATCAGCGTGTCCCCGTTGAACAGTATGGTCTGCTCTGCAGGATCAGAAAAATCCATGCGCAGCATTTCAGGGCGTTTAAAGCTCACCTTCCCCTGCATATGGGATTTGTCTGCCGTTATATCAACATCCGCCGTATAGTCCTGTATTGTGGCGTAATAATCGCTTACCGATTTAAAAAACTCGCTCGCAGTCTGAATGGCTTGCGCCGCGGCATGGACGGGGAGCGCAATGCCCAAGGCAACGCCCGTCACCATACACATGAACAGTTTTTTTAGCATAATCATACATATATAATAGAAGAATATGATGTCTGCGTCAATAAGTGCCGCTGATGGCCCACAAAGCAAAAATCGCCTTGGTTGACACAAGTACTGTTGTATGGTATTTTAATCAGTGTTTCAGGGGCTACTATGTATAGTGACAGTCATTTTCATTTCCAGCTTCTCACTGACGGCGACACAGAGCGCGGGGCGGACATCCTCAGTCAGATGGCGCAGAACAGGACGGTCTTTGCGCTGGATATCGGTACCCGTTGCGATGACCTTGCGGCACGGCAGGACTATCTGGCGGACTGCCTTGATTTAGTGGAAGACAGCGTCCTCAAAGGGCGGGCAGAAAAGATGCTCTATTTCAGCGCGGGAATCTGGCCTGATGCTGACGCCATCAATGAACGCGAAAGGAACATGGAAGAGCTCGAAGACCAGATTGCAGATGCAACGGAAGAAGACGGACGCTTTGCAAAGAAACTTGCCGCCATCGGGGAATGCGGTCTTGACCATCATGGGGATTATGACTGGAGCCTGATTGCCGAAGAGCGGGAGCTTTTTGCCATGCAGCTGCGCCTTGCAAAACAGCTACACCTCCCCGTCGTGGTGCATTCGAGGGATGCCTTTGAGGATACATTAGACGTCATCAAGGGAGAAGGTTACGACTGCGGTGTCATCCACTGTTATTCCTACGGGCTTGAAGAAGCAAAGGCTTTCTTGGACAGAGGCTGGTACATCGCTTTTGGCGGAGCGGTAACTTACACAAAGAAGAACAAGATGCACGATATGGAGGAACTGCTGAACTATGTACCCGAAGACCGCCTGCTTCTGGAAACAGATGCCCCCTACCTGACGCCCGTCCCCCTGCGCGGCACACCAAACACCCCGCTGCTCATCAGCTACACCTATGAATTCATAGCCGCAAAACGGCACATCGGCATTGACAAGCTGTGCAAACTGGTTGACGAGAACTGCAAACGACTTTTTTCTATTAAATAATATAAATAATAAAAAGCTCTGGAAGCCCTTACGGACCTCCAGAGCATCCCCCACCACCAAAGGAAAAGCTTTTTAGAACTTTTTGCCGAGAATGGCACGGACAATCGCAATGACCAGACAGGTGCCCAGTATGCCAATGACAAGCGAGTAAATAAGCCCGCCACCACCAATCTTCAGCGCATTGGCAATGCCCGAACCGAGGGCAGAACCCACGATGCCTAAAAGGCAGCTCATCCAGAAGCCATGCTTGCTCTTCATAAAGATACCGGCAAGCCAGCCGATAAATGCGCCCACCAAAATGGTTACGATAAGGCTAATCATCCTTTATCCTCCTGATAAACCAAAGATAGCCCAGAAAACAGAAGTTTTCAAGGCTTCCTCAAAAAATTATGTGCAGTCATTGTAGCACATTTCTACACTTTTTGGTATAGTAAATTTACCATTATTTTTATCAGAGGTATCTTCATGGCATCTATTTCATGGAACAATTTGGACACGCTGGAAAGCTACAAGAAGCTCCAGTCTCTCAAAGGCAAGGTTTCTGTCGCACAGGAGCTTTCACAGTCAGGGGCGGCCCGTGTGGCACAGTATTCCATTCCAATGGGCGGCGGCATGGTGTACAATTATGCGGCAAAGCAGGTGGACGAACAGCTTGTCAGCGTGCTCAAAGAGCTTGCTTCAGAAGCCCAGCTTGTAGAAAAGTATGCCGCGCTCTATAACGGCGAGGTCATCAACACGGGTGAAAAGCGCATGGTGCTCCATCAGCTCACCCGCGGCCAGCTTGGCGGGGATGTTGTTGCCGACGGGGTGAACAAACGCGCGTTCTACGTGGAGCAGCAGAAGAAAATTGCAGACTTTGCCTCCCAGATACATGCCGGAAAGATTGTAAACGAAAAAGGGGAAAAATACACAACCGTGTGCCAGATAGGCATCGGCGGTTCTGACCTTGGTCCCCGCGCCATGTACCTCGCACTGGAAAACTGGGCAAAAGCAAATAACACCTTCAAGATGGAAGCGCACTTCATCTCCAACGTTGACCCCGATGATGCGGCATCCGTCGTAGCCTCGCTTGACATTGCAAAGACCATCTTCGTCCTCGTTTCAAAGAGCGGCACCACGCTGGAAACGCTGACCAACGAATCATTTGTAAAAAATTTCTTAAAACAGGCAGGTCTGAGCGTTTCCAAGCACCTTGTCGCTGTCACAAGCGAAACCTCTCCCCTCGCCAAGAACCCTGACTACATGGCGGCATTCTTTATGGACGACTTCATCGGCGGGCGCCACTCCTCCACATCTGCGGTGGGCGGGGCAATTCTGAGCCTTGCCTTTGGGGCGGATGTCTTTGCCCGCTTCCTGAATGGAGCGGCGGAAGAAGACAAGTGCGCCACGGAGAAAGACATCACGAAAAACGCCGCGCTCATGGATGCGCTCATCGGCATATACGAGCGCAACGTGCAGGGCTATCCCGCAACGGCAGTGCTGCCCTATTCACAGGCGCTGAGCCGCTTCCCCGCGCACCTGCAGCAGCTGGATATGGAATCCAACGGCAAGAGCGTGAACCGCGATGGCAAAAAGATTGACTATGTAACGGGTCCCGTTATCTTTGGCGAGCCGGGCACCAACGGCCAGCACTCCTTCTACCAGCTTCTTCACCAGGGGACGGACATCGTGCCGCTCCAGTTTATCGCTTTTAAGCAGAACCAGACGGGCAAGGACATTGTCATTCAGGATTCCAAGAGCCAGACAAAGCTTGCCGCAAACGTGGTAGCTCAGATTGTAGCGTTCGCCTGCGGCAAGGATGACGCCAACCCGAACAAATTCTTTGCAGGCGGCCGTCCTTCCAGCCTTATCTACGGCGAGCAGCTTTCGCCGGAAGCTCTGGGAGCGCTGCTTGCGCACTACGAAAACAAGGTGATGTTCCAAGGCTTTGTGTGGAATGTAAACAGCTTTGACCAAGAGGGCGTGCAGCTCGGCAAGACGCTGGCAAAAGCCGTGCTCTCAGGCAAGACTGACGGCGCGCTCAAAGCCTTTGCGGACCTGCTGATTACAAAGTAAGCTTAGCAAGATAGGCTTTCGCCTCCTCGCTGCCGTGTTCGGCAGCTTTCTCATACCATTCTCGCGACAGCTCGGCGTCTTTTTGGACGCCGCGGCCGTCGCGGTAACACTTGCCCAGTTTGCATTCCGCTTCGGGATGCCCCTGCCGTGCGGCTTTCTTCGTCCAGTCTATGGCTTTGGCAAAGTTCTGCCTTACACCGCACCCGGGATAATCCTGGGGGCGACCGTAGTAGAGGCTCAGCGCGTACTGCGCCTCTCTGTTGCCGCACTGAGCGGCACGGTCAAAGAGTGCAAAAGCAGCAGGATGCTCAGCAGCCGTTTGCTTTTCAAGCGCCTCTTCATACAGCAGCCTGCCCAGCGGTTCTCGCGCCTGCACCACCCCTTGTGCCACAGCTTTGGCAAAGGCATCCGCAGCCCGTTCGCGCTGCCCCGCACGTTCGCAGAGAGCACCGAGCAGCTGCCAGCCCTCAGGATAGCCGTGCTCCGCAGCAGCCACAAAATCCTTGGCAGCCTCCGAAAGTCTGCCCGCTTCCTGCGCTTTGCGTCCCTGCGCAATCAATGTACGGCAGCGAACATGCTCCTGCACCTTCTCCAGGGCCTCCTT
>CAKZZK010000012.1 GCA_937885235.1 uncultured Treponema sp. | reverse complement strand
GGAGGCGCTGGACCTTGGCCTTGTTGTCCCCCCCATCCGCATCCGCGACAGCATGGCGTTGGAGCCTGACGAGTACTCCTTTAAGATACGCGGCATAGAGGTCGGGCGTGCAAAGCTCAAGCTCGGCTATTATATGTGCCTCAATACGGGGAACGTGGCGAGGGACAAGGAGCTTGTCGGCGAGCGCACCCGTGACCCCGCCTTTGGCATGGATGCAATCTGGATTCCTGAGGAAAAGCGCATGGAGGCAGAGCGCGCCGGCTACGCGGTGATAGATCCGCCGACCATCATTGCCACCCACATCACAGAGATAATTAAACGCCATGCCGCAAAGATACTGACGCGGCAGGAAGTGAGCGCTATCCTCAACAAGATCAAGGAAACGAATCCTGTGGTGGTGGACGAGGTGCTTTCTGGCGACTACAAGTTCAGCTATGGCGAGATAGAGGGCATACTCTGCAACCTCTTGGAGGAGCAGGTAAGCATCAGGAATATGGTGACGATTCTGGAGACGCTGGCGAATTTCGCGCCCATCACCAAGAACCCCTACCTGCTTACGGAAAAGGTGCGCCAGGCTTTGGGCGCGCAGATCTGTCTGCAATATGCGGATGAAAACCGCGTCCTGCATGTGCTTAGAATGTCTCAGGAACTGTCTGAGCTGATACTCGAACACAAGGTGGAGGCTCCGGGACAGAAGCCCAACGTGGCGTTTGACATTGCGACAGGCAGAAAGTACATTGAGGCTGTGAGTTCCGCCATTGCCTCTGTGCGCGACAGGAACTACCTGCCCATAGTGCTCTGCGTGGATGAAGTGCGGCAGCTGGTGAAGGCTTCGACGGAGCGGGAGCTGCCGTCGCTTATCGTTATCTCCATCGGAGAGCTGATGTCTGCCGGCAATGAAATCAAGGTAGAAACACTGGGAGACATCAATGTATAGTGAGGGCAGGATAAATAATATAGAACAGACTGTCGAGGGGCGGGACCTCGATGCCTGCAAAGCAATTCTGTATGAAAGATATCAGAATAACTACACGATATTGGATTATAAGACCAAGATAAAGTCAAAGTGGCTTGGTTTGCGGCAGATTCCAGTCATTGAGGCGAAGTATGTGGTCAGGGAGCGTTACAATTCTTTTGTGCCTCCCTCTGCGCAGCAGTCTCCGGCGATGCAGCAGGTCGCGGGTGTACAGCAGCCAGCCGCTTTGCAGCAATCTGCCCCCGCGGGTGATTTTGTCTCTCAGCGCGATGAGCTTCTCAAAAAGCAGCTGGCAAACAGCGGCAGCGCGGTCAGCACATTTATGCAGAACGCGCAGATAATGAAGAAGCTTGACGAGCTGAGCAAGCAGGTTGGCGGCCTTTCACAGGAAAGCGAAAAGAAAAAGGAGCATCGTTCTATCGTAAAGGTGGACCAGCTGCTCGAACAAAATGAATTTACGGCAAGCTATATTGCCAAGATGAATGAGCGGATGCGGAATGAATTCAGCCTTGATGAGTTGGAGGATTTTGCAGAGGTGCAGGCTCAGGTTGTTGACTGGATAGGCGAAGACATTCACGTTGCGGAGAGCTTCCGCGGCAAGGATCCCCACATCATCGTCATCGTGGGACCGACGGGCGTCGGCAAGACGACGACCATTGCAAAGATGGCGGCAAAGGTGCAGTGGAATGCGAAAAAGCAGGGCATCCCCAGGGCGCAGTGGCCCGTCATGCACATGATCACCATTGACAACATCCGCGTCGCCGCCCTTGAGCAGATAGAGCACTACGCGAATGCCCTGCACAACGATGTTTCCGTGGAGCAGGCGACTTCGCGGGAAAAGCTGGAGAACCTGCTGCAGCTTTACAATTCCCCGCAGGTGAAGTATGTCTTCATCGATACGAGCGGCATCAGCCCCAACGACTTTGAGCACATAGCGACAATGAAAAAGGTGCTCGATATACCCAAGATGCATGCGGATATCTATCTTGCGGTGAGCGCGAGCACCAAGCCGCGGGACTTGGAAAAGATAATCAGGAATTACGAGCCCTTTGGCTTCCGAAGCGTCATCATCACAAAGTGCGATGAGACGACTTCCTATGGCAATGTGCTGAGCGTTCTGTCAGAGAAGGGCAAGAGCATCTCCATGATTACCACCAAGCAGGACGTGCTGAATGGTCATGAGCGGGCTAATCCCTACTATTTTTTGAAGAGATTGGACGGCTTTGAAGTTGATGAGGAACATATCAGGCAGCGTTTTGACAATGCCCGTGAAACTACAGAAGAGAAAACGGCAGAGGATTAATATACTATGGAAGAACAGTTAAGCGAACTGCGTGCCTTTATGGGCAAGGAAAAGGCTGAGCAAAAAACGAGGATCATTGCCATCACGAGCGGCAAAGGCGGTGTCGGCAAGTCCAACATAGCCGTCAACATGGCGATTGCCTATGCCGGACTGGGCAAACGGGTCATCCTCATCGACGGCGATATGGGCATGGCAAACTGCAATGTGCTCTTGAACATTGTTCCCCAGTATAATCTGATGCACGTTGTAAACCATCAGAAGAAGATGAGCGAGATTATTCTGGAAACGGAATTCGGCATCAAGTTCATCGCGGGAGCCAATGGTTTTTCCAAACTTGCAAACCTCCCCGTTGAAGAGCTGGACGGCTTTGCGAGGGAATTCTCTTCGCTTTCCAATGCGGATATCATTATCATCGACACAGGAGCGGGCATTGCCAATAACGTTCTGCAGTTTATAGCGGCTGCGGACGAGGTGTATATTGTCACCACCCCTGAGCCTACCGCCATCACGGATGCTTACGGCATCATCAAGATTATAACCACGGAGCTGGTAAATCAGGAGCTGAACCTGAAATTGCTCGTAAACCGTGTGCATTCGGCTGATGAGGGCAAGCGCATCTCTGACCGCATTGTCAACATCGTCGGCCAGTTTCTGAACTATAAGGTTGACTACATCGGTTTCATCTATGATGACCCCGTGGTTCAATCCTCCGTCATCAGGCAGAAGCCTTTCATGGTGGTCAATCCCACGTCCAAGCCTGCGGTCTGCTTGAAGCACATTGTCGGACGGATTGAGAAAACCGATATGTCTGCTGATTCAGGTGTCTCAAATTTCCTGCAAAAATTTGTCGGTGGGAGAAAAAAGCACTGAAAATGACACTTGAACTTGACCTAGAGGGGTTTTTGCCTTACCATAGAAGGACATACATTGCTATAAAAATGGAGGGGGCAAGAAATGCCTAAAATAAAAAATATAATCGTCCCGGCAGTCTGTGGCTTTATTCTGTCTTTTTTGATAAGCCTGCTGGTGACGGGGAGATTTGTCCCTTCGCTTTTACGGGGGCTGATATTCGGCTTGATATTTGCCGCCCTTGCCTTGCTCATAGATATTGTGTATGGGCGGTTTTTGGATGACGGTTCCGCAGTGGACGCAATTCCTGAAGCAGGCAAGCCGGAGGCTGCGACCGGAACCCATGTGGATCTGACGGTCGGCGATGCCGATTTGACGGATGACGGAGATAACCTGCGCTTTGCGGTGAACAACAATGTCTTTAAGCTTCCCGAGGCGGACAGGCAGTCTGTCAGGAGGAATGTGATGGCTGAGGTGGAAGCGGAAGCCGCTGCTGCAAAAGCAGAAAAGCCCGCTGCACAGACAGCAGCGCCTGCCGCACAGGCAATAGCTCCTGCCACGCCTGTGACAAATGAAAAACCCGCCGCTCCTGCGGCAGCGGAGGCAGCGCCTGCCTTTCAGCCTATAACTTTGGGAAGCCCCCTTCCCAAAGAAGGAAAAAGCAGCGGGCAGGATGCGGGCAAAAAAGATGCGAAAGCTTCTGCCCGTCGCGCTGAACGGGAGGCAGAAAAGCGGGAGATAGATGCCTTGCCTGATCTGGACAGCTTTGGCGATGAAGATATCGGGGAGTCTGACGACGACGATGTTATAGAAGATAGCGAATTTGCGGAAGATGGTCGTGGACACTCTTCCGGAGGCAGGATTTCCACTGCTGACGGCAATAAGGCGAAAGACCACGATACAGAGACATTGGCAAAGGCAATTCGGACTATCTTGAAAAGGGACGAGTGATAGATTTATATAAGGGTGTGGGAGCATGGCGAATTCGCTTTTAGATGAGAAAGAAAAAACTGAAGATGAACTTTGGCACGAATTTAAGAAGACAAAATCGTCTGCAATCCGTGATAAATTTATCCGGCAATATATGCCTCTCGTAAAATATGTTGCGGGCAAGGTGTCTTCGGGAATGCCGGAGAGTGTTGAATTTGATGATCTGGTAGGCTTTGGGCAGTTTGGCCTTTTGGATGCCATCAACAAATATGACCCTGACAGGAATATAAAGTTCAAAACCTATGCTGTCACCCGCATACGCGGAGCCATTTTTGATGAGCTGCGCGAGTTGGACTGGGTACCTCGCTCCGTGCGCCAGAAGTCCCGTGAAATAGAGGATACCATCGTTGAGCTGGAAGCAAGGCTCGGCAGGACTGCTTCTGACGGCGAGATTGCCAAGGCTATGGGTATGACGGAAAGCGAGTACGAGAACACCATCATGAAGGTGAGCGGGACGAGCATCTTGTCCCTCAACGACGTGTGGTATTCCGGCGATGACAGCGAGCATATGTCCATTGGCGACAATATTGAGGCTCCCAACACGCTGAACCCCGACGTCATCGTGGAACGCGAGGAAATCCGCAAAGTTATCATTCAGGCAATAAGCGAGCTGCCGGAGAATGAAAAGCAGGTGATTGTGCTGTATTACCATGAGGATCTGACCTTCAAGGAAATAGGGCAGGTGCTCAAGGTGAGCGAAAGCCGCATAAGCCAGCTCCATTCAAAGGCAAATCTGCGCCTGAGGGCAAAGCTGACGAGCCTGCGTAAGGGCATATTCTAATTTTTTTGAGGAGATAGAATTTCATGGTCAATCTGGAGAAAATGCGCGCCGACTTGGAGAAAAAGCTTGTCGTTGACAAAGAAATCCACAGCGTCGTTGTCCGTGCGGATACGGTGGAAGAGTGCCTTGAGGATGCGGCTGTCCAGCTGGAAACAAAAATTTCGAATCTCCAGTATGAAGTAGAGGAGAGGGGCTTTGCGGGCGTCATCGGTCTGGCAAAAAAGCCCTGGAAGCTCCGTGTCTACGAAAATCCTTCTATAGTACAGGAAAAGCTGGAAAAGAGGCAGAAGGAAATTCTTGCTGCTCAGGAGCAGGAAGCCCAGGCTCCGAAGATTGTGGATGCGGATGGCGTCTTCTATATACGTCACTTTGTCGACAATATCAGCCTCAAAGTCGTGCTGCCAATTGGCAAGGGCGCTCCTATTTCGCAGGGTGAAGTGCTGTCCGCCGCCAAGCGGAGCGATACCCTTGAGGTTGACGAAAACCTCATCAAAAAGCTGTGCAAAGAGGGAACGGACAACGATTATATTATTGTCGGAAGGTACAAGCATGTGCCTGCCGCTGACGCGCTCCTCGCTGTTGATATAAGCAAGGATGAGATGCAGGCGACGATTACCGTTTCTCCGCCTGATATGAGCGGTGCTGAAATCTCTGCCGGTATGATACGGCAGGCTTTGAAGACACAGCGGGTGACTGTGGGCATTGAAGAGGACAAAATTATTGAGTTTGTGGACAATCCCGTTTACAATGCTCCGTTTGAGGTGGCTGCCGCCGTCAAGCCTATAGACGGACGGGATGCGTATGTCTCTTATGACTTTGAAACTGACAGTTCCAAGCTGCGCCTTAAGGAGACGGATACGGGGCAGGTGAACTTCAAGGAACTTAACCTCATCCAAAACGTTGTCGCTGGTCAGCGTCTGGCACAGAAGCATCTTGCTGAGCGCGGCAAGGGCGGCAAGACCATCATGGGGCAGTACCTCGAAGCAAAGAACGGCAAGGATATACAGGTCCAGCTGGGCGCCAACGTTAAGTTTGACACTGATGGCTTGACGATTATCGCTGAAAAGAATGGCCAGGTCATGCTTGTCGGCAACAAGATAACGGTTGAAGAGGTCTACGAGGTTCCCGGTGTGAATATCAAGACCGGAAACATCAACTTCATGGGTACTGTCATCGTCAAGGGCAATGTGGAAGACGGTTACGATGTGAAGGCAGACGGCAATATCGAAGTCTACGGAGCTGTTGGCAACTGCAAGCTTGAAGCGAAGGGCGACATTGTTATTTCTCAGGGTGTCATGGGACGCGATGAGGGCGAAATCAAGACCACTAAGTCTATCTGGGCACGCTTTATCCAGAACGCCAAGGTTGAAGCGGGTGAATATGTCGTGGTCAACGACAATATCATGAATGCCGACGTGACGGCTATGAAGAAGATTTTGCTCAAGGGCAAGCGCGCAATGATTATCGGCGGACACCTCTTTGCTACGGAGGAAATCTCTGCCAAGAATATTGGTTCCCCTGCTGGTGGTGCGGAGACCATATTGGAGGTGGGCATTGACCCGAAGGCAAAGAAGCGGCTCATGGAGTTGCAGGAGATGCAGTCCAATCTGGCTCGCGAGCTCGATGAAATTGATCTTAATATAAGCTCTCTTGAGAACTTGAAGGAAATCCGCAAGTCAATTCCGAAGGAAAAAGAAGATGCCCTGATGAAATTCAAGGAGCAGAAGATAGAGATCGTCGAAAAGAGCGATGAGATGACGACGGAAATCAATGCCATTCAGCAGCGTCTGCATGAGCTTAAGGTTGTCGGCCGTGTGAATGCAAGCGGTACTGTCTATGCAGGTACCAAGATCTATGTGCGCGATGAGCTTGACGACATCAAGGCGGACTGCAAGTCTGTTTCCTTCTATTTTGAAAATGGCTTCGTGCGGCGCGGCAAGTATGACCAGAGCCAGGTGACGAGCGATGTGGGGGCGCCTGATGGCTATTCAGCCGGTTGATTTGTCTGTTATCTATTCGCAGATGGACAATGTTGCAAAGTTCAATGCCTCTCAAAATCAGCTTGCTCAAGTTGCAAACCAGCAGGGGCGGGAGCTGGCGGCAGAGGCGAATTTGGAGAAATCGAAAATCGTGCAGGAAGCGGCGCAGGATGAACTTGAGTCAAACACGATAAAGAATGATCTGACAGAGGGAAGCGGGGGGCAGGGGGCTGCCTCAGGGGGCAAGAAGAAAAAGGCAAAGAAAGAGAAAGAGCCCGTCCCCCTTCAGCAGGAATTTTCGGATCCGCGTCTGGGGCATTACATAGATATCATGCAGTGAGGATGATACCTAATTATGGAAGTTTTTGTTTCGCTTTTATGCCTTGGCACCACGCTCTTTTTGTGGCTGGTGCTGTATGCCCGTTTTAAGAAAAAATATTCCCCCGATGCAACCGTGGAGAAGGCAGGCAAAGTGCTGAATAAAATGCTTATAGACCTGAACAGCAATGCGGAGCGGAATATCACGCTGGTCAATGACCGTATTGCAGAGCTAAAGCAGGTGATTTCAGAGGCGGACAAGCGGATATTGTATTTAAAATCGCAGCACACCGCCGCCCGCCCGACAGAAATCTACAAATATGAGCAGGCAAAAAAAGCCACGCCTGTGATGAAGGAAGCCGCCCCTCCCGTGCAGCCCAGTCAGCCCGCTGTGCCCGTACCTCCTCCTCAGCCTGCGGAGCCGGCAAAAGAGGAGAAAGATTACAGGGCGGAAATACAGAAGCTTGCCGCTCTGGGAATGACGGTTGATGACATCGCTGCGGAAGTAGGGCTGAGCACTCAGGAAGTAAAATTTACTCTTGAATTTTCTTAATAATATGTAAATTTCACTTGAATTTCCCAAAAAAGGCTGTATAATAGTACTTATATGACTGGAATGAAGATTAAGAAAAACCGTTTTGGACTTTTGGCGGACGGCACAAAAGTTCACCTTTATACAATTTCAAACGGAAAAATGAGCGTTTCCGTTACCGACTATGGTTGTATAATAACAAGCATTATTGTGCCTGACAAGGTTCAGAAAAAAGTAGACCTGACTTTGGGTTTTTCGACGTGCGATGGCCTTATTAATGATACGGTGTGTTTTGGTGCGCTTATCGGGCGTTTTGCCAACAGGATTGGCGGTGCTTCATTTTCTATTGATGGTCAGAAATACGGACTTGATAAAAACGATAATGGCGTGAACACCCTGCATGGCGGTTTTTTACGTTGGGAGAAAAAAGTGTGGGATGCAAAGGCTGTTGAAACGCCCTATGGCGACGGCATCTGTTTTTCACGCAGAAGTTCCGACGGCGAGCAGGGCTTTCCCGGCAATGTGGATGTCTCTGTCACCTATACGCTCAATTCGATGAATGACTTGACCCTTGAGTACGAGGCGACTACGGATAAAGCGACTCCAATCAACATCACAAATCATGCTTATTTCAATTTGAAGGGGCATAACGGAGGCTCGGTCGCCGACCAGTTGCTGACGCTGAATTGTCCGAACTACCTTGAAGTTGATGACAAGCTTATTCCTACCGGCACTCTGCTTCCTGTGGAAAAGACTCCGTTTGATTTCAGGAGCGCGAAACTTATTGGCGCTGATCTGGATAAGGTTGGCGTTGGCTATGACCACTGCTTCTGTATCGATTCCTACAAGAATGACGGCATGCTGCGGCTTGCCGCTGTGGTGGAAGATCCTGCAAGCAAACGCCGGATGGAAGTGCGGACGACGCAGCCCGGCATTCAGTTTTATGCGGGGAACTATATCGAGGGCATACGGGGCAAGGACGGTTTTGTTTACCACAATCACGATGCCCTCTGCCTTGAGACAGAAGCATATCCTGACGCTCCGAACAAGGAGTCTTTCCCGTCGGCAATAGTGCGGCCTAATGAGAAATATCATCAGCTTACGCAGTATTCGTTTAAATTTTGAATTTAATTTGTATATCATTTTATGAATAAGAGAGGTCACAATGGACGTCCAGTTACAAGAGCTAATCGATAAGATTAGGAAAGATGGTGTGGCGAGCGCATCAATTTCTGCCCAAAATATTATAGTTGAGGCTGAAAAGAAAGCTGCCGCTATTATAAGTGAGGCTGAAGAGAAAGCTGATAACATCATTAAGAATGCGAAGGTTGAAACGGCCCGTATGGAAAAGGCGAGCGAAGACGCTATCACACAAGCTGGCCGTAATTCAATAATCTCTTTTCGTGACAGTATCAGCAAGGAAATTTCCGCCATCGTCTTGGCTGAGACAGAAGATGCCTATAACAAGGATTTGCTGAAGAAGCTGATTCCCGAAGCAGTGAAGGCATGGATTGACAAGTCCGACGATGCAGATTTGACGGTGTTGCTCTCTGAGAAGGATTTGAAAGCCCTCCAGTCGAATTTGAAAACCTCTTTGAAGTCCCAGATAGCCAGGGGACTTGAGCTGAAGGGAGATAACAGCGTATTGTCTGGTTTCCGTATCGGTTCAAAGAACGGCAACGCTTTCTATGATTTTAGTGCGGAAGAAGTGGCGAATTTGTTCAGCTCATATCTGAATCCAAAGATAACAAAGCTGATGAAGAATGCCGCAGAGGGAATTCCCGCTGAGCAGGTTTCACTGGGAGCAGTGGACGAGGTTGCTGAGGGCGGGGAGCCCGTAACAAAGACAATAAAAAGGCGCATTTCTTCTGCAAAAAAGGCTGTCGAAAAAGCAGTTGAAAAGAAAGTGTCAACTACAAGGACAAAGGAAAAGAAATAGTGGAACACCTTTATTATTTGGTATCCCAGCTTCCTGCGTTCAGAACTGATGACGATAGCAATACGAAGCTTCCTATAACGACAGAGTATTTCAGGGATTTGTGCCAACGATTTATGTCGAAAAGGTACGCAGACATTGCTGCTTCTCTTTCCTTGGAGCCGCCGAGAGAGCTTGTGCCCACAGGTTCGGCATTGCTTGACACGTGGTATAAGAAGGAACAGGAGCTCCGTTTTGCGCTTGCGCAGCTGCGGGCCCTCAAGATGAAGAAAGAGGCTAAAGATATCCCCGCTGTGTTTGACGGCGAGGTGGTTCAGGCTGCCAGGACAGCGACGGGAATGGACAGCCCTCTAAGCGCGGAACAGTTTTTGAATGAGTATAGGCTGGGTATACTGGATAAAATTGCTCCGTTGGATTTTTTCTCTGTAGATGCAGTTCTCAATTATGGATTGCGCTTGCTGCTTACAGAGCGTATGAAGAAATTCAATAGAGACGAGGGCTTGGTTTCTTATCATAAAATCTATGAAGATATTCTTGGAGAAAATAAATGACTGAGACGAAAGGTAAGGTTGTTGCCGTCAATGGAAACATGGTTTCTGTACAATTCGATGGTAAAGTCTCCCTTAATGAAGTTGGCTATGTAAAAGTTGCTGATCAAAGTCTGAAGGGCGAAGTTATCCGTATCCGTGGTAATACTGCGCAGATGCAGATCTATGAAATGACGAAAGGCATATCAACGGATTGTGTTGTAGAATTCACCGGTGACTTGCTGAGCGTAGAAGTCGGTCCTGGTCTTTTGGGGCAGGTCTATGATGGTCTGCAGAATCCGCTGCCTTTGCTCGCCGAGCATTCTGGTTACTTCTTGGAGCGCGGTGTCTACCTCTCTGCTCTTGATGAGGAGAAAGAGTGGGATTTCACGCCTGTTGCCGAGGTAGGTAAAAAGCTTCAGGCAGGCGATACCTTGGGAACGGTGCCAGAGGGACCCTTTGTCCATAAAATTCAGGTGCCGTACAGCTTCTTAGGCACATACACGGTGAAGAGCGTTGTGAGCGCAGGCAAGTACAAGATTCACGATACAATCGCAGCCTTGACCGATGAGAAGGGAAAGAATGTCAATGTCTGCATGAGCTTCAAGTGGCCGGTGAAACGCGCTGTCAACTGCTATGCGGAACGTCTTAACCCAAGCGATCCGATGGTGACAAAGATTCGCCTTATCGACACTTTTTTCCCTGTCGCAAAGGGCGGCACTTATTGTATTCCGGGACCTTTCGGTGCCGGTAAGACTGTTTTGCAGCATACGACGAGCCGCAATGCGGATGTCGATATCGTAATCATCGCTGCTTGCGGTGAACGTGCAGGTGAGGTTGTGGAAACCTTGACGGAATTCCCTGAATTGAAGGATCCCCGTACCGGACGTTCACTGATGGAGCGCACGATTATCATCTGCAATACTTCTTCAATGCCGGTTGCTTCCCGCGAGGCTTCCGTGTATACGGGTGTCACTTTGGCAGAGTACTACCGCCAGATGGGTCTGCATGTTTTGCTCTTGGCAGATTCTACCTCTCGTTGGGCGCAGGCTATGCGTGAGATGTCTGGACGCTTGGAGGAAATTCCGGGCGAAGAGGCTTTCCCTGCCTACTTGGAAAGCACCATTGCTTCTTTCTATGAACGCGCAGGTATTGTAAAGCTTCATGACGGCGAATTGGGGTCTGTAACAATCGGCGGTACGGTTTCTCCTGCCGGCGGTAACTTTGAGGAACCCGTTACTCAGGCAACGTTGAAGGTTGTCGGCGCATTCCACGGTTTGAGCAGGGAACGTTCCGATGCCCGCCGCTATCCGGCTATAGATCCTTTGGATTCATGGTCAAAGTACAAGTCTGTTCAGCGTTCTGATCTAGTTGAGTATGCCCGCAGTCTCTATCGGCGTGGTTCGGAAGTGAATCAGATGATGAAGGTTGTCGGCGAAGAGGGAACTTCTCTAGAAGACTTCATCATATATCTTAAGAGCGAATTCCTTGACGCTGTGTATATGCAGCAGGATTCCTTTGATGAAGTGGAGGGGGCGACTCCTCCTGAGCGCCAGAAGTATATATTCAGGAAGGTTATTACCATTCTTGGTTCTTCTTTCGCTCTGAAAGAGAAGGACGAGGCTCGTGTCTTCTTCAATAACTTGCGGCAGAAATTCATTGATATGAACTATGCGAAGTTCCAGAGTGATGAGTTCAAGAAACTGGAAAGCGATGTGGACAAGGTTCTTGAAGGACACGGTGCCAAGCTTACTGATGAAGTAAAAGCGCTTCTTAAGGACGGTGAGTAATGAACAAAGTATATAGCAAAATTGAAAGCATTAACGGTAGCGTTATTACTGTTCGTGCTAAGGGTGTAAAGCTGAACGAGCTTGCTGAAATTACAACAAGGTTTGGCAAATCCCTTGCAGAAGTGAATAAAATCGACGGCGATTTGGTTTCGCTGCAGGTCTTTGCTGGCGGACGCGGTGTTTCTACAAATGACCAGATTCGTTTCCTTGGGCATGAGATGAAGGTTTCCTTTAGCGATGACCTTTTGGGACGCATCTTCAATGGTTCCGCAGAGCCTCGCGATTCCGGTCCGGCATTAGTTGACAATCTGGTGGAGATCGGTGGTCCGTCGGTAAACCCCTCTAAGCGTATTACTCCTAACCGCATGATACGCACGGGTATCCCAATGATCGATATCTTCAATACCTTGGTCGTGAGCCAGAAGCTTCCTATTTTTTCTATCTCCGGTGAGCCATATAACCAGCTCCTTGCACGCATTGCCATGCAGGCTGAGGTTGATGTGATTGTGCTCGGCGGTATGGGCTTGAAATATGACGATTACCTGTATTTCAAGAACACGTTGGAAGAGGGCGGTGCCTTAAGCAAGACCGTTATGTTCATTCACACTGCCGCTGACCCGACGGTAGAATGTATGAAGATTCCAGACCTTTCTCTGGCGGTCGCAGAGCAGTTTGCCCTGCAGGGCAAGGATGTGCTCGTCCTGCTGACCGATATGACGAACTTTGCCGATTCCATGAAGGAAATCGCCATTACGCAGGAGCAGGTTCCTTCAAACCGCGGTTATCCGGGAGATCTCTATTCTCAGCTGGCCGCCCGCTATGAGAAAGCGGTTGACTTTTCAGATTCCGGTTCCGTTACCATCCTTGCCGTTACCACGATGCCAGGCGATGACGTGACCCACCCTGTTCCCGATAACACGGGCTATATCACGGAAGGCCAGTTCTATTTGAAGGGTGGTCATATCGAGCCGTTCGGTTCTCTCTCTCGTCTTAAGCAGCAGGTCAACAGCAAGACTCGGAAGGATCACCGTGCTCTGATGGACGGTATGATTCGTCTGTATGCGCAGTACAAGGACACGCTGGAAAAGAAGAGCATGGGCTTCAATATGAGCCCGTGGGATGAGAAGCTCTTGCGCTATGGTGAGCTGTTCGAGGCTCAGATGATGGACTTGAGTGTAAACATTCCGCTGGAAGAGGCTTTGGATAGCGGATGGAAGATTCTTGCTCGTTGTTTTGAGAAGAATGAGACAGGTTTGAAGACCGACCTCATTGAACAGTTCTGGCCTAAAAACTAGCCCGAAAGATTTGTGAGGATAGCGAATGGCTAAATTGAAGCTGACTAAAAATGAGTTGAAGTCTCAAAAAGATTCGCTGAAAATGTTCCAGCGGTATCTGCCGACACTTACGCTCAAAAAGCAGCAGCTGCAGTCTGAGATCCGTATTATAGATGAGAAAGCAAAGTCTGTCCGCGCTCAGAAAAAGTCCTTGGAAGAGGATTTTGAGAAATGGATTTCTGTCTTTGGCGAAAAGGATGCTTTCAAGCCCGGAATGGTAACGGTAAAGAATATCAAGAAGGGCTGGGGCAATATAGCCGGTGTGAAGATTCCTGTCTATGAAGGGGCTGATTTTGGCAGGGGTGATTATGATCTCTATTCAACCCCCTTATGGATAGATTTGGCCGCAGACCGGATGGAAAAAGCCTTGGAGCTTGATTTGCAGGCAGAAGTGCTTGATGAACAGGTGCGCTTGCTTTCTCAGGAGCTTCGTACGACGACGCAGCGGGTGAACCTGTTTGAAAAGGTGAAGATCCCTGAAACAAAGGCGAATATCAAGAAGATTAATGTTTTCCTCGGTGATGAACAGGTTGCTGCGGTTGTGCGGAGCAAGATCTCAAAGAAGAAGCTTGAGAGAATTAACGAAAAGGAGGCCGAAGAATGATTGTACCAATGAAAAAGGTTTCCATTGTTGTTCTTGATGAGACAAGAAAAGAGTCTTTGAAAGCTTTGCGGAAAGTGGGGGTTGTCCATTTAGAGGCGATAGAGGGCAAGGGTGTCGCTTTGTCTGCCTATAAAGATGCTTCTGCAACTGTGGACAAGGCAATTTCCATACTGGAGGAGATCAAGCTTCCCAAAAAGCTTCTTCCCCGTCAGGTGAAAATTGGAAATGAGTCTGTCCAGAATGAGGCTAAGCAGATTGTTGCCTTGAGCGACAAAAAGAAGGCTTTCTTTGAGAAGATTACCCAAAACAGCAATGAGTTGGAACGGCTTTCCAAGTGGGGTGAAGTTGATCCGGCTGTGTTGGCATCCTTGGCGGAACAGGGAATTTTTCTCTATCTCTATGAGATTCCCGAGGAGAAGTATAATTCTATCGGGGAAAGCCTCAAGACAATTGTTGTGAATTCGAGCAACAAGGTGACTCGCTTTTTGCTTTCTTCGGAAAGTGAAATAACGGAGCGCCCCGCTGATATGCCGCCTGAGGCATACGCAGTGCCGTTGCCTGAAAAATCAACGCGGACCATAAAGAATGAGATTCTCAGCGCAAAGCAGGAAATCTCTCGCATAGAGAGCGAGCTTTTGGATGCAAAGAAGTATGTCTCTGCATTGAAATCATGCCGTTCTGCGCTTGCGTCTGAAATTGAGTTTGAAAACGTCTACAGCGGTATGGGGCATGATGAAGCTCAGTCTGAAAACGGAAGCTCAGAGACAAAGCTTGCGTGGCTTTCTGGCTATGTGCCGGAGGATTTGTTGGGAACCTTCAAGGCTTCCTGCCGTACAAATTCATGGGCATATACGATATCCGAACCGTCTGAAGAGGATCCTGTTCCTACAAAGCTGCACAATAATAAGCTTGTGAGCATCATCTATCCTTTGACGGACTTTTTGGATGTGACGCCCGGATATCATGAATTTGATATTTCGGGGTGGTTCCTGCTATTCTTCTGCGTTTTCTTTGCCATGATTTTCGCAGATGCGGGCTACGGGGCTCTTGTAACCATTGTGGGATTAATCCTGCTTGCCAAAAGCAAGAGCGGGAAGCGCTCTCTGTCCGTGCTTGTTACGGTACTGGGGCTGTGTACCTGTCTGTGGGGAGTCATGACATGCTCTTGGTTCGGAATAGACACGAAACTTCTTCCAGAGTCACTGGTGAATCTTTCTTTCTATCCGGTGTCTTCTGCCAAGAATCCTGCTAACTATGAGAACAATCAGAAAGTGTTCTGCTTTATGCTTGCAATATTGCAGCTTTCAATTGCTCATATAAAGTGCTTCTTTGCAGACAGGAAGAGCCTGAAGTGTTTTGGGGATTTAGGTTCTCTGATGCAGCTCTGGGGAATGTTCTATGTCGTCATGAACATGGTTGTCGATGGTAGCCGTTTCCCGTTGGAGGATAAAGGTGTTCCGATTCCCATATTCGGTGGTGCGTTGAGCTTGCCTTCCAGCATTCCCATGATTGCAATCGGCGTGTTGGTTGTGGGCTTTGTGCTTAGCTTTATCTTCTCTAACTACGAGGGCAGTGTAGGTAAGTCTGTTCTGGAAAGCTGTAAGAATATAATCAGCGTGTTGCTGGGCGTTGTAAACGTGTTCAGCGATATTGTTTCTTATATTCGTCTGTGGGCGGTAGGTCTTGCAGGTGCGGCAATAAGCCAGACGGTAAACAGCATGGCGGGACCAATGTTCGGAAAGCTTGCTATTGTGATTTTTGCAGTAGTGTTGCTTGTTTTCGGACACGGGCTTAACATGATATTGAACTTGCTTTCAGTCATCGTTCACGGTGTGCGCTTGAATACGCTTGAATTCTCGCAGCATCTGGGTATGGCATGGAGCGGAACAAAATACAGACCGTTTAAGGAGTCTGAGATTTAGCAGGGGTATCGGAAAATTTTATTTCTGATGCAGTGTTATCAAGGTATAATGATGAATGTGAGCATTCATCTTGAAATTTGAATAAATAATCACAGTAAAACTGTGGATAAGGAGTTTTTTATGAACTGGGGTATGATTGGTGCTGGTTTAGTAATGGGTATCGCTGCTATGGGTAGTGCTATCGGTATTGGAATTGCTGGTCAGGGGGCAATTGGCGCATGGAAGAGATGCTATCTCAACAATAAGCCTGCTCCGTTCCTGCTGGTGGTTTTCGCCGGTGCACCTTTGACCCAGACAATTTACGGTTTCCTTCTTATGAATTCAATGAAGGGCAAGGTTTTGGAAGGTACTCTTGATCCTCTGTTCTCTCTTGGCTTAGGGCTTGCAGCAGGTCTTGCTATGTGTATGTCTGCTGTTGCCCAGGGTAAAGCCGGTGCTGCGGGTAGCGATGCTCTTGCAGAGACAGGAAAGGGTTTTACAAACTACATCATGGTTGTCGGTCTTTGCGAAACCGTTGCTCTGTTTGCAATGGTATTCGGCATGATTGCATAAGCTATAAGGCGAGTTAACTCTAATAAGAGGGCATTGTCGCTGCGATTGCAGGGCAATGCCCTAATCTGTTTATAACGGATAAGCACTATTATGAATAATTCACGAATTGTTACGATTGGCGGTCACGACGGTATCCGTCAGCTTGCGATTGGTGGTGATGCGCCAGTCACCGTTCAGACTATGTGGAAAGATGGCATTACGGATGTCTGTCATAATGCTGAAAAATTATCTTCTATAATTAAGCAAATAAACACATTGAAATCCTTGGGTTGCGATATTATCCGCTTTGCTGTGCCGGATACAGCAAGCGCACAGGGCTTAAATCTCATTGCATCGCATACGGATGTACCTCTGGTGGCGGATATCCACTTTGATTACCGTTTGGCTCTGGAGTGCCTGAAGGGACCTGTCTCTGCAATCCGAATAAACCCCGGCAACATTGGTTCCCGCGAGCATGTGGAAGCAGTCGTGTCTGCCTGTAGGAAGAAGGGTGTCGCTATCCGCATCGGTGTGAACAGCGGCAGCCTGCCCCGCGATTTAGCAGATGCTGTCGAAAGTAAAAATCTGAGCCGAGCTGCGGCGCTTGCCCAAACTGCATTGCGTGAAGCTGCTGTTTTTGATGAGCTGCATTTTTCTGACGTCGTTGTGAGCATGAAAGCGTCGTCAGTGCAGGAGACTGTCGAGGCAAATGAAGCCTTTGCACGCTTGTCCGATATTCCCCTGCATATCGGTGTCACAGAGGCAGGGCCCTTGATAACGGGTATTGTCCGGTCAACGCTTGCTTTTAGCCGGCTCCTTGCAGGGGGAATAGGTTCCACCATACGGGTCAGCCTCTCTTCTTCCCCTGAAAATGAAGTGATTGCGGGAAGGGAAATCCTTCATGAGTGCGGGCTTCGCGAAGGCGGCGTCACTTTGATAAGCTGTCCCCGTTGCGGGCGGATTGGCTTTGATGTGCATGCCTTTGTGGAGCGCTGGCAGCAGGAATTGCTTTCTTTGAAAAAAAATGTAACTATTGCCGTTATGGGTTGTATTGTTAATGGACCCGGAGAGGGAAAACATGCGGATTTGGGCATTGCCGGCGGCGGCGACAAGGTGATAATCTTTAAAAAAGGGAAAATTATCAGAACAGTCCCTGCTGAAAATGCCGATATAGAATTCAGGAAAGAATTGGAGACTCTGTAAGTTATGAAGAATAAGTATGTGTCATCATTCTTGAGAAAGATTTTCTTTCTCTGTATTGCCATCGCGCCGCTGTCTGCCCAGCATATTACCACCGTGCGAAAGCCGACGGGTGTTGAGGACTGGTATATCTTGAAGCAGGCTCAAAACGCTTATGAGATGAATGACTATGGTCAGGCGCTGAAATTTGCGGAATCTGCCAAGCAAAAAAGACGCCAGATGGCGGAATGGGAAGTTTATGTACTTGACCAGACACAGAAAAATTCTCGCGTACGCAAGAGCGGCGATTATCTTGATGATGTAATGCCAGAGTTGAAAACAGCTAATCTCAGCGAAGCATTGGGGATAATCGAAGCCAAGCTGAGCGCTTACGGAAAAAATCACTTCCATAACAAGTTTTCTGAAATTTGCAAATGGATTGAAAATGACGACATCTATCCCGAAGCGGATTTTTTAATAGGCAAAATTTATAAACTGGAAGGGGAACTTGAGCTTGCATCCAAATACCTGAACAATGCTTATGAAAATCTGATCCGTCTCGATGTGCCCGATGTGAAATATGATATCCTCTACGAGCTGGCATCCTTGGCAGACTTGCAGGATGACGGGGAAGCATACGAAAAGCAGCTGCTTGCCGTCTTGAAGGATGACAAGCTTTACACAAACAGCGGCTTCAGGAGCGCTCTCGTCCGGCTCATAAATGCGAACCAGAAGGACTCTGTTGACAAGTTTTTTATCCTCTACCGCAGCACGAATGATATTTCTATCAAAGCTCTTGAATTGCTGAACGAATACTACACCAAAATCGGGCAGAATGAAAAAGCTCTGGACTGCGCTGCTTTGGGAAGCATAGCCTCTGTTACAAAGATAGAGGAGGTCCTCAAGGATCGTCTTATTGATTATTCATACACAGATTTTGCAGATTTGCTGACGAAAGCCGCAATGTATGATGATATTGTAACTTGGGGAAATGAAAACGGCATCTGGAAGCTCTTCTATAATTTTGCAAGCACGAGCGCAGTGTGCGGCAAAGATGTCTTTGCCCGCACCTTGCTGAGGATATTGTCAGAGCATGAGCCGGAAGCATACTGGCGTCAGCGTGCGGTTTCCAAGTTGCAGTAAGCTTTAGAAGTGGTGGCCTATGCCGACGAAAAGCTCGTAATCTTTTCGCGGCGACCGCCAATCCCTGTGTTTGCTCATATCAAAGCCGAGGCTTGCGCGGACCACGTAGCTTTTCCATTTCTTAGGATACACAAGCATTTCCACGCCTATTGAATAAAGGCCCTCTTCAAAGCTGTATGCCCTTCCTGTCGCCCTGTTCTTTATGAGCGCAATATCAACGAATGGGGAGAGCTGTAGCTCAAAATCCATATAGCCCAGTAATTTTCCAAAACCAGAAGAAGTATCTTCTATGTGGAACCAGCTCTGCCAGTCCGTTGTGATGATGTGCAGGGGAAGGTCGATATTTGCGATGAATGCCGAAGGGGTCGCCAGTGCGTAGTTGTCGATGTCTATGTTGTATGAGCGGTAGCGCTGATTGTCGAGTATGCCACGCAGACGGTTGCCGACGTTTATGCTGTCGTTGTGCGTTGCAAAGAAGTAGAAATTTGTATAGATTCCCGCATATTTCCAGCTTTTATAATGGCGCCAGTTGATAGAAAAGAGGGGAATGATCATTTTATCGGTGTCTTTTGCGTGAAAGTCTCGCGAAATGGACTGCGTTGTCAGAAATGCATCGCCATTCCGGAAATTGCCCTTCCAGTCTATATGCATGATTGAAGTTGTCTGCCCAACAGAGAGGCGCGGGGTTTTATTCAGCTTTGTGTTTGCCTCATCGATGCCGTTCGTGTCCCATGTATACGAAGTACGAATAAAGGGCGTATAGACCAAGGGCGTTGTATTGGTGATATGCGCAACGGTGAGGGGCAGTGAAACACTGCCGCTTTCGACAAAATAGAAGGCGTCGTCATATTTTTTATAATAGAAATCATGGACCATTGCCTGCGTAAAGTTAAAGGTCAAAAGGCTTTTCCTCTTGCCGACGGGGATTCCCACATTGACGCCGGAACGGAAGTCAAAGCTTGGCGAATCATCGCCGAGTGTCCAGGCAAAATTAAAGAGATTGAACCATGAATTCTGTGTCTTTCCGACAGAAAAGGGATAGTCATAGAAGAAATTGAAGCCGCCCGTCACCTTGGAGGTGTTTTCTGGCTCATCTTCTGTGCCGAGCTGTCCTATGATGCTGAACATAAGGGGGCGCATAAGTCCCATGAAGTTCTGGTCCCTGAGTATGAGGGAAAGCTTTGTCCCCGTGTTTGAGTCAAATGAGGGGCTTGGAAATATAAGCAGCGAATTTGACACTTTAAATGAGTATTCTGCTTCTACCAAGTTTATTCCATCTTCGGTATGGGCGATGACAGTGTAGCTGTGGCTTATCTGCTCAAAAAAGCGGGAATTTTCCAGACGCTGACCAATGAATTCCAGAGCTGCCTCCAGTTCTTCCTGCGAATCATAGATGCGCGTTGTATCAATCCTCAGATAGCGGTTGAGCGCGGAAGCTTGAATTTTCCCTTCTGGGTGATAGATAATGCTTTGAATCTTAAAATGTGTTTCGGATTCGTCTTCCTGTGCAGACAACATGGCAAGAAAAAGGCTTGCGAGTAAAAATACGAGGAATTGTTTCCGCCTTGTGTTGCCATTCATCAGTAAGCCCCGCTCCCTCTGAATACTACCCAGACTGTCTTGATGATGATCCAGATATCAAGCCAGACAGACCAGTTTTGAATGTAGTAGGTGTCCAGCGTTATGCGTTCTTCATAGCCTGTGTCGCTTCTGCCTGAAATCTGCCACATGCCGCTTAAGCCTGGTTTTACCGACAGCACGTAGTCGGCATATTTCCCGTAACGGATGAGCTCTGGTTCCGTCACAGGGCGGGGACCCACGAAAGACATATCTCCAATGAATATATTCCATAATTGCGGCAGTTCATCGAGGCTCGTCTTCCGCAGGATTTTGCCAAAGGGGGTAACACGGGGGTCATCCGTGAACTTTCTATCTTTTGCCCACTCCGCGGCACGTACTGGATCGGTGGCGAGAATATGTTCAAGTTGTTCTGCCGCATCGATACCCATTGAGCGGAATTTCCAGCAGGTTATCTCTTTATGGTTTTTGCCAATGCGTTTATGACCGTAAAACACCGGTCCGGGAGATGTCTTTTTGATGATAAGGGCTATGATGAGCGTCAAGGCAAGCACGAAGGGAGACGCCGCCAAGCACAGGAGAATATCGATAAAGCGTTTGAGGGAAAGCGCACCCTTTTTCGTAAGGTAGTTGGTTGATGAGAAGCCCAGTATGCCGCCAAAGTCCCTCATGTGCAGTGAAATATTTGTTGCCAGCTGGTTTTTTGGAATGCGTATCATATACCTGTAATATGTCTGAATTTGTTCAATATCTTTGTCGTAGTCACAGACTATTGCGACTTTTATGTTGAGTTTTTCAATGGTTTCTTTTATCGCTTCCGAGGGAGTAAAGACTGGAATACCTTTGTAATCATTGCAATAGACGGGGACATCACAGATAATGAGGGCAGGAGTGTAGCCGTAATTGGGATTTTTGGTAAGCCTGTCGATGATGATGTTTGCATTCGTTCCCTTGGAGTACACCACAGCTGGAACCCCCCACCACGAGTGCTTGCCGAATACATAACGCGCTATTTCCCTGCCCACGGGAAGCAGAACCGTGGCAAATGGCAAACCGACGATGAGAGCGCAGGCGATGGGCCATCTGTCTTCAGTCTCTACATTGATGCTGATGGCGATGCCCATAAAGGCAAAGAAAGTGCAGAGGGAAAAGCGCTTTATCTCTTCTTGGGGGGCTATGAGGATGCCGGGATATAGGTTTGCGGCATAAAATACAACAAGAATAACAGGAATATAGACTGCGTATTCAACAAAGGAGCGAAAATTAATCCAATGGTGGTTTATGAGGTTGATGATGAAGAACCCTATGCCTATACACAAGAGGACAATCACTGCATCTACTGCCGCCAGTATAATGCCAGAGAAAAAAGAGCTTGTCCGCTTGAAGTGGGCATGAAAATAATGTTCAAATTCTTTTTCTGTCATACTTAGTTTTAATTATCCATGAATATCCATAAAACTTTCCGCATTGTAATGGAAAAACGAGTAAATGTCTATAGTTTTCTTTTGTGTAATGCCCTCCATGAATCCTGCGGGGATATGAATTCATCCAGGTCTCCGCTGCCTAGTCGCCTGCCTCTTATAACAGTTGGTCGGAAACCTTTCTTTATGGGAAATTATATTTTACTGCTTATCAATATAAAAAATTCTGAGATTTATATTTGACTTTTCTGAGAAAAAGCGTTACATTTTTAGATTACTTAAGGAAAGCAAAACGTATAGCTTTCCCTACAGAGCTTTTCTTTTGCGGTATCTGCCGCCCACCTTGCTAAATGCACGTCTCTTCCCAATTAGATTTTGTAAACTTCTTGACTAGGTTGATGGAACAATCTGGCTAGAGTATACTCCCTCCTATGCACATTCTCTGTACCGTGTATTGGCTATAACGTGTCTCGCAGATTAGCTGTATTGTGTCCCGTACATTAGTTATTCTCTGTCCATTAATAAGCAAGAGAGATACCGCGATATTGCTATGTAAGGTTTGATAGAAGGTCTTTCGCAGAAGGAGTGCGCTAAGTAAATTATCGGAAAGCTAATATGCTCCCTAGTTTATGTGCGGTTGCTTTAGGGGCAAACGCATGTAAATAATCCTCCAAAAATTTTGACGGTGAGTTGTACGGGGCTTGGCTTGCCTCGCATTATGTGTATTGCTCAATACTCTGCGATATAATAGAAGAAAGTTGCTGTAGAATGTCTGCGCCGAACTGTTCTAACAGGGTGGCGGAGGAGGGCTTTTCTTCCTCTGGGGCGGACTGTACAGGAATGAAGAACTTGTAGGGGTGCACGTTGAGGGCGATGCTCAGCTTGGAGAGCGTGGCGGGAGACACCCATTTCTTGCTGTTTTCAATATCATTGATAAAATTCAGCGCCACGTTGGCGCGTTCCGCAAGCTGTGTCTGCGACAGGTGCTGCTGCTTTCTGAGATATTTTATATTTTTTCCGAACAAGGCACGGATTTCTTCTTCATTCATACGTCAAGTATTGGGATTAGCGCAATTCTAACCAATAGAGGGGTGAAATAGAAAATACTATCAGTTTGAATTACCATCTTTTGGCTTGCATTTTCTGGAATTGTGCTGTATAATTTTAACAATCATACACACTATTGGGTGGGTTTTTGTACTTGGAAACCGCATGGCGAATGGAGGAAGATAATGAAAAGAAATTTTTTACCGGTAGGCCAAGGAGCTTTCTACTGTGAAGATTTTGCCTATAATAACAATGGCAAGACAGAGAATTTATTTGTTGTCTATGATTGTGGTTCACGTTCTAAAGATAGTAGCAATATACTTGAGCAATTGATAAAAACTGAATTTGTTGAAGGAGCCGAAATAGCTGCTGTGTTTATTTCTCATTTCCATAGCGACCATGTGAATGGGCTTGAAAAACTGTTAAAACACTGCAATGTTCACAATATTTTTCTGCCGCTCGTTACAGAAGAAAATAGAACGATTATTTCTTTAAGTGATTGTATTGCAGCAGATGATGATTTTACCTTGCATTTTCTCCAAAATCCATGGGAAGCGGTGCGCGATGCCGTGCAAGAAAAACAACAAGGGTATGATATTCACGTAATCCCCGTCAAACCATACGATAATGGTACCAAATTTTCAATTGCAGATGATTTTGCTGAGCTTCCAGATGCTGATAGGGTCTCATCGTTTTCAACTATGCCACTTCCTTCATGGAATACAGCGCTGGCTATTCCTTCTGGGCGGGATATATGGAGGAGCGTGTGTGCTGAGCTTGCTATAAAAGAGCCTTCTGTCCTTGATTGGAAGTATATCCCCAGTAATTTTGAGCAAGAGGAAAAATTAACGGAATTGAAAGGATATTTGAAGAGGTTCGGTGATATTTCGGGTAACAAGCTGGGATTGCTGTATAAGGAAAGTGCGAACAACAGAAAACTCATAGAGGAATCATTTAAACTTGTAAGCAAGGATAACGGTGGTGAAATGAATTCCAATTCAATGACAGTACTTTCTATTTTTATGAGTGCCCCTCATTTATTGAGTGCAGGTTGTCTTTATACGGGTGACTTTGATGCCAAACATCATTACGAACACTTAGGAAACGCATATAAAAATTTTGAGGCAGATACCGTTATGTTACAGGTTCCGCATCATGGAGCAAAAAGCAGCTATGATACAAGGCTGGCAAATGATTATTATCGCTATTATGTTATTTCAGCTGGTAAGGATAACAACTATCGGCATCCCTCGGCAGAAGTCGTTGCCGATTTGCAACGTAAAAAAACTGCTTCGGTAAATATTGTTACGGAAAACTCTGAAACAAAATTTACCTTTGATACACAGGAATGGGAAGGAAGACTCGGTATTCATCTTTTTTAATGTTATGCAAATGGTGAAATATTAATCTGTGGAGGAAATATGAGAAAGAATCTTGTTTGTTGTGTAATGCTGATGGTGGTTTCTGTTTTCCCGCTTTTTGCGGGTGGTCGTAAACGAATAACCGTGAGACAGTTTATTGCTTATATGAATGGAAGGCATGCAGAATTGAATACACCCCAAATAAGTAAATCAAAAGCTTTGCAAACAGGCAATGGGAAGATCCTTTTGCGATATGATTTCCATGTCAATTCTCCTTGGCCCTATGGAGTTGTGCTCTGCTTTATCTTCTTTCCCAAGGATATTTCTGTTTCTGCAACTGCAATTGATGGGGCAAATGCTTATACTTTTGATGAGGTGCTTGAAGAAGATGATGATTTGGATAACTATATTGCAGAAGATAACAGAATAGTTCCTGTGTTTAACTGGGATGATAATAGCAATGTACTGGGTATTATAATACCTCCTGAGAAAGAACATAATGCTCGAATAGAATTCGAGTTGGATGTTTCCGAATGGAATGCCAGAAGCATACCCGTAGATATAGAATTCCATGCAAAATGGGATGTATCTATAGCTAAGAGTTATGTAAGGGGATTGTTCCTTGTTCCCGCTATTATTGATGTTGTGCAAGGAAATTTTGCTGACAATCCTTTTGAAACCTCAAATTGCAAATTCACATTGCTGGTCTCAGAATGAAGCATAAGTTTGTTTTGCTTCAGATAATTGCTTGCTTTTTCTCTGTTTTCGCATACTCCGAATCTTTCAACAATAAAGGCAATGAATTTATTTCTGGTGACACCGATTTCTTTGATTCGGGTAACTCGTTTATAAATGACGGTAATGAATTTATTTCAAAAGAAAACGACTTTCTGGGAAAGAATGCATCAATTTACAACTCAGCTTCTGCCGTCGTTGATTCAGATACCGCGTCAATTGGCACATACGACATAGTTGTAAGCAAAACCAATGATGATAGTTATGAAACTGTTTATGCTTCTGTCTATCAAGATACAGAAGAGGATTCGTATGAAAATGGCTATGGCAAATGGCTGGAAATTGTCACCACCGTAAATCCGAGAGGTCGGCATGATTTTGCTCTGTATGTCTCTGACTGGCAGTGGTCTGGGCAGAATGAGGATTTTTTTGCCTACAGTGCGAATCGTACAAAAAGAGAATGGCAGGCAGAACGCTGTTATGACGCGGCGTTAGCAAAATTTGGTGCGGGAACGGCGATTGTTTCCACGGTCTGGGTGCTTTCATGGACAGTGCCAGGTGGGCAGGTTGTCTCCGCTGCCATACTAGTTGTCGCAAAAGCAACAACCATCGGTGCATTAAGTGGTGGTATGTTGGGAGGCGTAACTGCTGCGGGTATGGCATACCTTCAAGGAAAACGAGGAGATGAGTTGCTTTATGCGACTATCAATGGAACTGCGGACGGTTTCTTAATAGGCGCGGTTACAGGATTGATGGAGGGGTCATTTTCTGCTGCAAAAAAGTTTTCTGATGCATTTGCTTTTGGTGACAAGATTTACTCGAAAATTGGTCTTGCCTTTGATAAAAACGGTAATATCATTGGGAATTGGTATGACTCAAAAGGGTATTTGTATATAACGGACAATCACGGAAGAATCACCCGTTATGCAGGTAACCTTCGACTTGAAGATGGGGTACGGAACCGTATAGCGCAGCAGTCTGTGGGTGGAGCATATCGTTTGTCCGGTGATGATGGCGGACATTTGATCGGTAGGATTTTCGGTGGCTCTGGCGATATAGATAATCTTGTGCCTATGAAAGGTACATTGAACCGTGGAGAATATAAGAGGCTTGAAAATCTCTGGAAAGATGCGCTTACTCATGGAAATGAAGTCATTGTTGATGGTACGTGCATATATAATGGTGAAAGTACACGTCCGGTGAAATTTATCATAAATTATACTATTGACGGAATAAAGAACAGAGCGGTACTTTTAAACTGATATGAAAAAGCTTTTTGATGTATTGACAAAAATTTTTAAGGGCTCATTTCTATCAAAATGGCGGAAGGTCGTTTTGTATGCGGAATTGTCTGAAAATGGCTATGATATATCGTTTTATTGTTTTAAAGATGAATTGTCCGTCCCTGTTCAGTGTTATGATATGGAACGTTTTGGTGTGAAAGAGACTACTATAAATGATACTATTGACAAAGTTTACGAAGCACTAAAACCGTTTTGGAATGGCTCTGTGAAAAGTGACAAAGGGGCATGGACGAATTGTACTTTTATCTTGACGAAGAATGAATGTAGTATGGATGTGGATTATACAGATTTAGTAGATTGTGCTTACGAGTATAGAGAGCAATGGAAGAAACGATATTTAGAACATGGCTGAGGAACAAATAAAATTCGCGCGAAATGTATTTGTAATGGAACTGTCTTTAGAAATCTTTTAAAAACTTTAGCTTTTAGAGGCAACTTTGAAACTGACAAGTCCTTGAAAAAATCACCATAGGTGAGTTTTTCAAGGTACCCTAAATAATATTTGCATCGAGCAAGAAATCAATCAGGCTGATTGTGAGAATTCCGTTTTCATCGGTTTTGCGCTTTATGGAGTCACCCACGATTATGATTTTCCGAAAATTGTCTTTGATGGCAAGAAGCGGACGTTCTTCTTGGTTTTGTTTCGCTTCAGTGGGCATCCTAAAGGCTGACTGGATATATATTCTCTCTGCGCTTTTATTCACTACAAAATCGACCTCAAGCCTTTGTCGCACCTGCGTATTCCGGTAATTATCTTTACAAGACCGTTGCCTTCACCCGATATAAGCATATCAAGGGATTTCTTCCTTCTTAAAGAATAATTTGACAAGTCTTCATTTTTAGGGCTAAAATAGAAGAAAGTTATCTTTCGTATTTGTCGAACAAGGAGCGTTTCAGAATGAAGATTTCAGCGAAATTAAGTATTTTGTCAGGAATTTCTATACTTTGCTGTTCGGTAGCGGTCTGCGTGCTGTCTATTGTTATTTTTAACAGAGGCTTTATGGCTACCATCAATGAAACGCTTGATACGACCCGCGCGGGCATAGAGCGGACCATCAAAGACAGGGAGAACACGTTGCAGTATGGCGCCCGCTCCCTTGCCGAGCGGGAAGACATAGCGGAAGCCCTTGGCACAAGGAACTTTTCGGAGCTGCGGGACCTGCTTGACGGCGAAGAAGAAAGCATGGGCGTTGACATCCTTTTCGTCACCAATGCAAGCGGCCTTGCCCTTGCGGGGACTGCAAGCACGAGCGCCGGCGAGCTGGACTGCGTGTCTTCTGCGCTGGAAGGCGAGGGGTTTTATTCCGTGGAGGAGTCTCCCGGCGTTGACTATGCCATGCTTGCTTCTTTCCCCGTGTTCTACGATGATGAGATTGTCGGCTGTGTGGTGGCTGGCTTTGACCTTTCTTCGGAAGATTTCGTGACGCTTATCAAAGAGGCTTACGCTATGGAATGCAGCGTCTTTCGGGAAAATACCATTGTGGCGAGTACCCTCTACGACGAGGACGGCGAGAGTATTGTCGGCGAGGAGATGGAGGATCTGGAGCTTGTCAACACGGTGATGAGGGGCGGCACCTACCGCGGGGAAGAAATCATCGGCGACAGCACTTATCAATGCTATTACTTCCCTCTTGCCAGCGAGGACGGCTCTGTTTCGGGCATGGTGTTCATGGCGAAAAGCGAAGAAATTATCCAGCGCACGGTGCGCCACACGGTGCTGATAGCGGTTCCCAGTCTGCTTGTGCTCTGCGCCATCTTTATGGTGCTTGGCGTTATGATGATATACAAGACTATCCACCCGCTCGTGAAGGTAAAGCAGTCCTTTGACGATATCTCTGCGGGGGATGCGGATTTGACAAAGCGCATAGAGGTTGTCTCTCATGACGAGATTGGCGATGTCGTCGTCGGGTTTAACACATTTTCAGGCAAGTTGCAGACAATCATAGCGCAGATTAAGGCTTCCAAGGATGATTTGAGCAGGGAGGGGGAGAGTATGTCCCTCGTCACGCAGGATACCTCGAGCGCCATAAGCCAGATCATCGCAAATATCAATGACATTCATCAGCAGATTACGAGTCAGGGTGGCAGTGTGAGCCAGACGGCGGGCGCGGTGAACCAGATTTCTTCCAATATAGATTCTCTCAATAATATGATTGCCGGCCAGTCTGCGAGCGTCACCGAGGCATCTGCCGCTGTGGAAGAGATGATAGGCAATATCTCTTCGGTGAACGAGTCTGTTGAAAAGATGGCGAATTCCTTTGGCAACTTGGACAAGGATGTGCAGACCGGAGTGCACAAGCAGCTTTCAGTAAACGAAAAGCTCTTGGAAATCGAAACGCAGTCAAAGATGCTTGGTGATGCGAATAAAGCCATCGCGAGCATTGCCCGCCAGACAAACCTGCTCGCAATGAATGCCGCCATAGAGGCTGCCCATGCGGGGGAGGCTGGCAAGGGCTTTTCCGTTGTCGCAGACGAAATCAGGAAGCTTTCAGAAACATCGTCAGATCAGTCTCGGACAATCGGCCAGCAGCTCGAAAAGATCCGCGAGTCCATCGGCGAGGTTGTCTCAGCCTCCAAGGATTCGAGCGTTGCGCTTTCTGCCGTGTCAGAGAAAATCAAAGATACCGACCAGCTTGTGGCGCAGATACGGCTTGCCATGGACGAGCAGAACAGGGGTTCCAAGCAGATAAGCACAGCCCTCAAAAATATGAATGACAGCACGGTGGAAGTGCACAACGCTTCCGGCGAGATGGCTGACGGCAACCGTATGATCCTCTCTGAAATCAGGCGCCTGCAGGATGCCACCTCCGTCATTCAGAGCAGCATGGGCGAGATGGCGGTAAGTGCCAACAAGATAAGCGATACGGGGACAGCCCTTGGCGACATTGCTCAGAAAGTCAAGGTCTCCATCAACAAGATCGGCGTGCAGATAGACCAGTTCAGCGTGTAGTAACTCATCTGCTCGTCCAGCCATGCAAAGCGGGCAGTGAGGTAGTTAATCATATAGTCTACTTCTGCCTGATAGCTCTTGCGTTCTTTCCATCCGGGGGCGTTAGGCCACTGGCGCCGTCCAAAGGTCTTCCAGACGGTGTTGTTCAGATTTGCGGCGGGGGCAAGCTCGTCCGCCCACTGCTGTATGAGCGCGATTGATGCCTTTACCTGCATGCGGGTTTCCATCCAGCGGGAGCGCACGCGGGAAATGAAAGCGGGATCCTGCCAGAGCTTTTGAAACCAATCCCGTGTATTGACTATGTAGCCCTCCGGCTTGTCGCAGTCGGCATCGTGGATATTGCCACAGGAAATGTCAAAGTCCCAGATCGGCCCCATGTGGATTTTCTTTGTAGCGTCATTATAGTACATAAAGCAGGAGCCTTGAAAGCGGGAATCGTGGTTCTTAGTGAATTCGTTGACAAGCAGCCAGTCTATGAAGGAGTCCACATCCAGATATTTTGGATAGCCGCTCACGGGATTTGCAAAGTGCGTTGAAAAGAGCATATCCTCTATAATCTGCAAATATGCCTCGCCCCTGCTGTATGGATTGTCTTCATCATCAGGCTGGCGCAGGATGCCGATGCGCATACCGGTCTTCAGATGGCAGTTCCAGTATTCGTCCACATGCGAGTCCGCGCAGGCTATGAAGCTTTTTGGAGGAAGCTTTAGGTTTTCCCAGCTGACTTTTTCTCCAAGAAAATACAGCCCCTCATAGCGTCCATTGACGACGAGGGTAATGCCTCTTTCCTGTGGTACCCAGCCGCATTTGTTCCATATAGCGGAGGCAAGGTAATAGGCATATTCGTTGCGCAGGAAGGTTTTGTCTGTGGCATTGGCAAAAAGGACCCATTTCTGTGCTTCCCCCATGCCGAGCAAGCCCTCTGCCGTGTCAAGTTTGAGAAGGTATGGCTTTTTGTTTGTATCGGGGGTTTCCCAAGTGGAATTTCCCCGTCCGCGTATCTTGCAGGAACCAGAGGTCGTTTTGTCTCCGTCTTCCAGCAGGAACTGAGCATTGCGGTAGTTTTCCCGCGAGTTAATCCGCCTCCCTGCTTCTGTCTCAATGTAGAGTATGGGCAGTCCGAGTGCCTTGTAGTCTTCTTCGTTTACCTGTGCATAAAAGCTCCCCCCAATGATGACTAGCTGCGAGGCAAGAAGGAGCAAGATGACGGCAAGAAAGCTGGCTGAGTAGCGCCGTATCTTCATTTTTGGCAAAGGGCATCATCTGCCGTGCGGATCATGCTGCTTTCCCATCTGAGCAGGGAGCGTTCCGCGGCATCTTCGTCTCCCTTCACATCGCAGAGCACGCGGAATACATTTTCCGTGCCGCTTGGACGCATCCAGATGAATGCCTTGCTCTGTCCCTTTTCATCGAGGAAGCGGATTTTAAGCCCTCCCGTGGCGTTGTTCCAGTTGGGAGCGTTTTTAAGCTCCACTGTGCCGTTTGTGATATCCGCCTCGTAGACCGAAAAGCCGTAGATGTGCTCCAGCTCGTCCTTGTGCGCCGCCCATTCTTCTGTAAAAATCTGATGGAATTTCTCTTTGAGCAGCCCCTTGTCCGCACTTTTGATTTTGAGCTTGGCGCGTTCTTCGTTGACCCCTGTCGTGATGTAAACGGGAAGTGTGTCCAAGATGTCGGCAAGGGTGAAATCATCTTTATACTTGAAAGACTGGTCAGATTTGTCGCACCAGATGTGGAAAAGTCCCTTGCTGACGGTGCCGTCCTCTTCCACCTTGTCCCGTATGGTGAGGAGTTTGATGATGGCAAAGAGCGTGGCAAGGGGGTCGCGCACGCTTGACGGGTAAGTTATATTGCCGCCATTGCTTCCCTCACCCAGAATGCGCACCGCATAGCCTGCTTCCCGTTTTTCTCTGGCAAGATTTACAACATTTGCCTCTCCCACTTCGGCGCGGAAAATCTGCATGCCAAATGCCTTGCAGATTTCGTCAATCTGCATAGAGGTGGGACCGTTGACGACGACAGCTTTTTTCCCATAGAAATTTTCTACATGCCACAGAAGACTTTTTTTCTTGAACTGCCGTGCGCTCCAATAATCAAAGGCGCTTTCTGCCATGACGCAGAGGGCAAAGACCTTCTGCGCGGCAATGGCTTCCGCAGTCTCTGTCTTTTCGTTCCAGTACACGATATTGCCCCTGTCTCCGTCGCAGTCGGGCATATATCCCAACTTTACCTCCGTGTCACCGTCCCGCTGCCTGTCCTGTATGACTTCGCTGCAGTAGATGAGGTTTTCTGGCTCAGGTATGATGGCGTGGGCAATGTGTCCTGCCTCGTTGTTGAATGCTTCAAGCGTGATGCCGCAAGAGGGCAGAAAATTTTTGTCTATGGAAAGGATGCGTGAAGAGCCGTTCATGTCGCAGACAACGGAAAGCGCCTGTGTCTTCACCGCTGATTTAATCGCCGAAAAAACATAGTCCTGCTTTTCTTTCTCCTCGCTGCCGGTGATGACCGTCCTGATGAAGCTGTCGTAAGCGGCAAGCGCTTCTCGCTTATACTGACGCACGCTGTTGTAAATCAGTGTCAGTGCGGCATCGTCCACGGAATCCAGAAGCTTCTGGGCATGTATGGCTGCATCGGTGTCAGCGCATTTCTGCTCGAAGGCGGCGATGAGCTTCTTTGCCTCAGCGCTTTCCAGTACGCCCCCGTCATCACGTCCGAATTTGATGCCGTTGTGCCCTATGGGATTGTGGCTGGCGGAAATATAGAGAAAGCCGTCCAGCTGGCGTGCGTATGCCATGATTTCCGGCGCGGATGCAACGCCTGTGTAGTGGACGGAGATATTGTGCGCGAGCAGCGCACGCAGGATGGCGTCTGCAATCTCTGCGCTCGTGGGGCGGGTGTCTGTCCCCACAGCGATAAAGGGATACCTGCCGCCAACGCTGTCAATGAGGTACTGCGCGAATGTTTCCCCTATGAGGGCGCACAGCAGCTTGTTTTGCACGCCGATCGATGGTGACTTATCCTCTTCATTGCCGCTCTCGGCAAAAACCTTCCGCCATCCCGAGACTGAAAGAATCATATTGTGTTCCATGCTCTTGCCCTCCTAATAAATTCTGCTGTCTATGGGTCTGCCTTCGAAGCAGTTCAGCTCTGCGGCTACCGGAGAATCTGGGTTGAGCGAGCACGCCGCCCTGAAGTATTCCAAGCCCTGCTCCACATCGCGTTCACAGCCATCGCCATCGATGTACATTGCACCGAGGTCTTCATAGACGCTTGTGCTGCCATTTCGCTCTGCGGCGCTATACCAGCGGAATGCCCTCTGGTAGTTCTGAGGAATGCCCTTGCCGTAGTAGTAATACGCCGCAATCTGCTCCATAGCCTCCAGCTTGCCCTTGTTTGCCGCCTGCAAATAGTAGGATGCCGCCTGCTTGGCTGTACCGTCGATGTAGGGGCGTGCCGAATCATACGCCTGTGCGAGCGCGTACAGGCTGTCCGCCGTGGATTGCTTTTCTGCCACTTTCTGAGTTTCCGCAATCTTCCGCCGCATAGCGTAGGAAGTGAACTCCATTTTGTTAGCATAGTTTTTTTCAATGAGCTGGCGCTTTGCCTTTGCCCCCGCCATGCCTATTGCCTCTGCCCTCAGCACAAGGTTGTAGGCGGTGTCTATCTTTGAGTAGTTTCCATCGAAGGTGACGGCGACATCCTTGATGTAGCTGTCGATCAGCTGCAGGCAGCCAGGCAGATAGCCATAGCGTGCGGAAAACTGCAACGCCTCTTCGTAATCGAATAAGCCCGGCACATAGATGGCGCTGTCAAAAGAGAGATAATAGCAAATTTCGTCCTGCAGTTTGCATCCTTCCAGAATGAGCTCCTGTTTTTGAGCCTTGGTGTCCGCAAGAAGCGCGAGAAAGCTGTATGCCTCGCTGTAACCGAGCTTTGCCGCTTTCTCATAGCAAGCCTTTGCCTCTTTCGCCTTTTTCCTCGTTCCGTAGCCGTTTTGGTAACAGCGTCCCTGGCAGACGAGAGCAGGTGCGTATTCGGGATTGCTCTTGAGCACTTCGCTGATGACCGTCCATGCTTCCTTTGCATCTTTGTCAGCCTTTTTGGAGATGGGGGTGATGCCGTATTTTTCTGCATTCACATCTTCAAGCAAAATCCATGCGTACCAAGTCTTGAGGAAGACATCCCCGTTGCTTGCCCGTGATTTGAACCAGGCAAACGCCTCCCGCTTGGTGGACGCTTTCGCCGCCGTCTGGTTAATGGTGCTGTCAGCTTTGCGCTCTTTCGTGAGCCAGCAGTCAACGTCCGCCTTGAAGCGTCCCACCTGCAGTACCTGCGCATAGATGCCGTCTAGCTTGCTGACGACTGCCTGCTGCTGGGAATCTGAAAGGGGAAAGGCATTTGTTGTGGCAAGCGCCTGCTTGTACCAGCTGAGCGCCTGTATGTCCTGCTTGCTTTCTGTTGCGAGGGAGGCAAGTTGAACCATGCTCGCCGCATCCCCCTGCTGTGCTCCCCGCGTAAGCCATTCCGTGGCGTTGAGCTTCAGTCCGTCCTGGGGGTAAAGGTAGTAAGCTGCCCCCAGATCGCGGCAGATAGTTTCGTCCGCCTTGTTGCCCTGCTTTTCGTAGTAGTTCCGCAGTTCTTCGATATTACGCTGGAAGGCACGCTTCTCTTCATACTTTGCGTCACGATATGCCATATAATAGAAGGAAGCTAGCTCTTCGTCCCTACTGCCGAAGTAGCCCTCGCGGTAGATGGCTGCCAGTGCGGCAAAGCCCTCGCTTTCGCCGTTTTCAGCAGCCTGCGTGTAGTAGTCTATGGCTTTTTCCTTGTCGTTAAAGGGATTTTCCGGCCGCTCGCAGAGGGAATCGCTGTATGCGGTATCGGCACAGATCTTGCGGGCATAGAAATCCCCCAGCATGATGCAGCTCTGCGGGTGATAGAGTTCCGCCGCTTCGGAAAGCAGCTGCTCTGCTGTTGAAAGATGCTGGGCAATCTCTTGAGCCGTGGTGGTGGCAAGCACATAGCGGGCTGTCTGATAATATGCTTCGGCGTGATGATAGGAGCAAGCTTTGTCGAGATATTTCCCCGCGTCTTTTCCTGCATAGAGCGCGTAGCGGAGCAGACCGTCGGGGAAATTCTGTTCAGCCGCCTTTTGGTAAAGTTCCCGCGGGGTAAGGGTGACGGACTTGTCTGCCCAGCTCTTTTCTTTCGCTTCCGCCAGTATGCAGGCTGCACCCGCAAAGCCTGCCGAAAACGACTCTTTCGCCCAGCGGCGAGCCTCCGCATAGTTTTTGACGGTGCCGCATTGCGCCACATAGCAGAGGCTCACGATATATTGGGCATAGGGCGCAAAAGCCACGTATTCTCCCATCCCGCCGTTCGCCACGTTCAGGTACCAGTCAAAGGCATCAGACGGAGCGCCTGCGCTTTGCCGCAGTTCCGAGTCGTATGTATTTTCCAAAATCAGTTCGTCGTGTTTTTGCAAGAGGATATCGAAGTACCAGCTGTCCAGCGGATAGAAGGCGACGGCTTCTGCCAGAGCGCTGTCGTAGCGTTGCTTTTCTTCAAAGAAATCAACGGCCTCCTCGGTGTCTGGAGCCCTGTTGGCGGCTCCCCGTTGCCCTTCGCCCGGGTAGGGAAGCGTTTTCGCGGAAAGCAAAGCCGCGCTGAAAACAAGCGATATGAAGACAATCTTTTTCCCGTTCATGCTTCTTATTGTAATATACTTTCGCTTTTATTGCTACCGGGCATATTGAAAAAGTCGCCTGACTGACTGATGGTGCTGCCGTTTGGTGTTTTGGTGACAATGATGTGGCGAGGAATGTCAGCGATGAGGGATTCTACGTGCGAGATGATGCCCACCATGCGCTGTTCCTGCACCTCGTTCAGAATAGTGATTGTGTTGTCGAGGATTTCGTTGTCGAGGGAACCGAAACCTTCATCTATGAAGAGCGAATCAAGCCTGATGCCGCCGCTCCGCTGCTGTACCACGTCCGTGAGCGCAAGCGCAAGGCTCAGCGAGGCGATGAAAAGCTCGCCGCCGCTCAGGCTCTCTGTCTCGCGTGTTTTTCCCGTGTAGCTGTCGCTGATGGACAAGTCCAGTTCCTTGCCGCCGCTCCTGAACACAAAGGCATATCTGCCGCTTGAAATGTGGCGGAAGCGGAGGTTTGCCGCATGCACGACGTCTTCAAGGAATATCCGCAGCACCCAGACATCGAAGGGTGTCTTTTTGGGATTATTTGCAGAAATGTCCCCGTAGAGCCTTATGAGCGTCTTGTTGTCCGCGCGCAACTTGGAAAGCACCTCGCTCAGCTGCGCTATGCGTTGCTGCTTGCCGCTCAGCTTTTCCTGCTCCTTGATGAGCTCGCTGCGCACCGCATCGTCCTCATTGCTCTTCCGCTGTATATCCGTTCTTGCTTGCTTTAGCGAAGCAAGAGCCTGCTCCAACGGCTCT
>CAKZZK010000011.1 GCA_937885235.1 uncultured Treponema sp. | reverse complement strand
AAACGCGAAGGATGCATTGAAAAAGTTATCAAAAATCTATAATGCGGAAGCCCTGGGATATCGCATTTTATTTGATAAAATGATATAATATAACTAAATCGCGGCAAGTTTTGTCTCCGATTTTTAAGTTCTTTGACATGGAAAATTAGCCGCTTCCAGCCTCTGTTTGTACGGGTACTGCGCCAACAATCCTGTCAAGGATATCGATCCCGATGAGGGATTTTCTTGCAATAATACGGATATTATTTATATAGATTCCGAAACACTCCCAAGGGGATTGAAATTTTATGCGATTGGAGTAGCATGTTATGTTGGCGCAGGGCTTTCGAGTGCGTTAGCTGTGGTTGCAACAGGAATCTCTGGAGGACTTTTATCGGCATTGCTACCAGCTGCCGTAGCTATGTCAAATGCATTGATTATAACCGGAGATGCGTATATCCTCACAGGTATAATTATTGATTCGGTCGATTGTATAAATTCAGTAATTTATGTTCTTGCAGATGAAACTCCTAGTTCAAGAAAAAAGGAAAAGCAAAAGACAGACGTGAACGCGAGCGAGAAGAAACAAAAAGAAAAAAACATCCTAATCCAGATTGGGAAGAACCAGCTTCTGAGCAGTTTGGAAAAAGGCAGGGGGAAAAAGCTGAAAAGGAGCGGGGAAAGGATGCTCGGAGACAGGGGCATGATGCAAAGGAAAAAGGGGAGCCAGATCGATCTAAAAGGCAAATACTAAAGGATTATGGGAATGAATAAGGCTGTCTTTCTGGGATGTAATGAGAAACAAAAAAAACTCCTTGCAGAGGCTTCTGATTTAGAAGATAAAGGTTATATGGAAAAAGCCGTATCTTTATATAAGCAAGTCTTAGATATATCGCCGACGGTTCCTTTTGCATTTGCCTGTCTTGGAGGAATTTATTTTGATAAAAAAGATTATAAGACGGCTATATCGTATTTCGCAGAAGCGATAAAATTAAAACCAAATTCTCCAAAAACTATTTTATTAAAGGCAAAAGCCGAAGAGAATTATGGCCTATTGAAAAGTGCAGTTGAGACGTATGATAAATATTTAGACATAGATCCTGATAATGCAGATGTATATTTTAAAGAGGCAAATATTTATGAATATAAAGAATGGTATGACAGCGCATTGCTGTTATATGAAAAGGCTTTGTCTTTAGATAAGTATAACAAACAGTATCAATATAAAATTGACGAGATGAAACAATTGATAGCGTCTGGGAAAAGTAAAGAATAGTAGATTTACCCGTACAAACAGGGGTTTACCCCGCCTAAATCCCGTATCCGTGCAAACCCTATGTTTTTATCGGTAACGGCATTCTCACGGACTACCTTGTACAGGACACCGCTCTTCATTTGAGTCGAACCGAGATCTCCCCAGGGCAAACGCATTATAGTTGCTGTAGAGCATAAAGCAGGCATTTTTCGCTTTTTGAGCAAAGTGCCTGCTTGTTGCCGATTGTCAAATTCTTCTTTTTTGTTGTGAACGGATAAAATGTCATTACCCACTGTTTAAAAAAATTCAAATGTGATAGAATTACTAACGGAATTTTGCAATTCCGTTTACGAATAATGCTGCGGAGCAGACTCTCCTGCTCTTTGCTTTGGATTTTAGGTGCTGAATAGTTACCTTAAGTATATATTTCTCAAAGGCTGTGTAACGGTCAGACAGAGCTTGCACAAAAGTGAAAACTTTGTAACGAGCCCTGCCATTACAAGGGTGTATTAGCTTTTAGCCGAGCAATTTCTGAATGTTCTCCACAGAAAGTCCAGAATATTCGGAAATTGTTTCTATCGGCACATGCTTTGAAAGCATACGGCGCACCATAGTTGTAGCCATTTCTTGTTTGCCCTTTTCCTCCGCAAGTAAAAGCCCGTTCCTGTAGTCAGCCTCTGCCCTGTCATACGAAAGATGGTATGCCCATGCGCGTTCCTCTTCGCTCACGTTTGTATATGCCTTCCACGCCATCTGCAATTTCTCCTGCCATGTTTTATCCTGCGAGAGACCTTCAATTACCGCCGGGTTATTGCACCCTGCTATAAAGGTACACCAGTTCTTCACCTTTTTCAAGTCTGCTTTTTTATTATTCATGCCCCCTGTTTTCGGGAACTCAAAAAAGCGGATCTGCAGGTTCTCCGTCCTCACCGTCTTCTTTGAGCGTTTTTTGTGCGAAAATACAGAACATAAAAATAGGTTTCAACATACTTCAATCCCTGTCATTCGTAAGCGATTTTGTCAAGTTAAGCACCTAAAAATTTAGGGACTTT
>CAKZZK010000010.1 GCA_937885235.1 uncultured Treponema sp. | reverse complement strand
GATGGCACCGCCTTCCTGCGGGTCGGTACCGCTGCCCAATTCATCGAGCAAAATGAGGCTGTCTGAATCCGCACAGCTCACCATCTCTGCCACCTTTTTCATATGGCTTGAAAAAGTACTCAAAGATTCATCGATGGACTGCTCGTCGCCGATATCCGCGAAGACGGAGCTGAAGACGGGGAGCCGTGTGCCTTCATCGGCAGGAATGGGGAATCCTGCCTGATTGAGCAGAGCAAAGAGCGCTATCGTTTTGAGCGTCACTGTCTTGCCGCCAGTATTCGGTCCTGTGATGATGAGCACCCGCTTGCCGTCTAAGAAGCAAATGTCCACAGGCACAGCGCGTTCGCCGAGCAGAGGGTGCCGTGCCCCGCGGATGGCAGGAGCTTCTTTACCGGTATCGCAGTCCTCGGCAAAGATGCCGTGGATGGCAGACTGGTAGCGCGCGGCTGCGTGAGTGGCATCAAAGAGCAACATAGTCTGCAAAGATGAACGAAAATCTTCTATATATATGCTAAGTTTGGCGGTGAGCTCACGGAATATCTTTCGCAGCTCGTCCTGCAGATGGAATTCTTCCTGAATAAGCTCGTTGTTGGCACGAACAGCTTCGGTGGGTTCAATGTAAAGCGTCTGACCGGAATCGCTCACCTCATGGACAATGCCGCTGATGCCACCGCGCCTGTCTGCACGAACGGCAAGCAGCTCCCTGTCCGCACGAAACACGGGCACATTTGACTGGAGGGAAGCGTTAAAAGAGGGATCGGAAGTATATCTTCGGATTGCCCCCTCAAGCTCTTTGCGCAGAGCGGCAATCCGTGCGCGGATAGCGCGGAGGGCGGGCAGGTCTTTCACCTCGCCGTCCTTGTCCAATACGGAAAAGATTTCCTTTTCTGCCCCTGTAAGCGGTGGCATGGTGCCAGCAAGCTCTGCCAGATGGGGAAGCGGCATCTCCTCTGCAGCAGAGCGGAGGCAATCGGCAGCCCGCACCTGTGCCAGGCAGAACTGACCGAGCGCAAAGAGCTGTTCCTGACTAAGCTGTGCCCCCTCAATGCCGAGCAGCTTGATAAACGGCGAGATGGGGGACCATGAGGAGAGCGCCTGCGGGCGTGCGGAATGCAGATAGGTTTGCCACTCTTTGCCGAGGGCTTTGAGCAGGGAAATTCGCTCTTTATCCGCCGTCGCTTCACGGGTGAGCAGGCTCTCTTTGCCCTCCTCGCTTACCGCAAGAGAAGCAATGCTTTCACGCAGGCGATAGAAGTCAAGTTCCCGCGCTACGTCCCCTGCAAGATGCTGCTGAATGTCGTCTTCCATGGGCGTAGTATACAGGATAGCGGGGCTAATGTCGATATGTCCGCTTTTAACGCTGCAAAGAGCCTGCTTTTACCTTTGCATACACGTCTTCCCCTGCAAGCGCACGGACAATTTCCATTGAAAACTGCTCGGCAGCTCCCGGCCCCCTTCCTGTGATGAGGGTACCGTCTACAGTGAATGGCGCCGCTGTATATGCGGAGCGGTAGGCGGAAGCTTCTCCCTCCATGCCGGGATAGCAGGTCCAAGACCTGCCTTTGAGCGCATTTGTTTTAGACAGCACTACGGCGGGAGATGCGCAGATTGAACAGACCAGCTTTCCCGCATCGTTCACGGCATCGATGAGCGAAAGCGCCTCCGAGCTTGCGGCTATATTGGTAGCGCCCGGCATACCTCCCGGAACGACGACGGCATCAGGCAGGGGATTTCCTTTAGCAAGGTAATCCTTGAGCGTCATGTCAGCCACGACGACAACATTATGCGAGCACTTCACCGTCGCTGTTGCCGTCCCCACGGCAAGCAGCGTCACCGCAACACCCGCACGGCGCAGGTAGTCAACGGGGGTGAGCGCTTCTATCTCTTCCGAGCCATCAGCAATAAATACAAGGGCAGTCTTCATATTTTACACCTCTTTATTTCAATTAGCTGATTGAAATTATAGCACTTATGAAGTAAGATGTATACTATGAAGCAAGTCCTTCTCATTGATTCCACCCCGGCAGTCTTAGACTTCTTTAAAGAGAAGCTGAGCATCCAGCAGATCACTATTGAATCGGCAAAAAGCGGACGGGATGCCTACACAAAGCTCATTTCCATTCTGCCAGATCTTGTGCTCATCGATACGCCCAAGGATATGACGAGCGTGCACGAGTTCTTAGACAAAAAAATCAATGACCCGAATGCCCATTCAATCCCCACCATCATCATGGGGGAATCAGATGACAGGCTGCAGATTACACAGCTGAGCGCTTATGGTGTACATAAGTATTTTCCCAAGCCTATAAAGGTGGACCAGCTTTTCAATGCCATAGGCCATGCCATGCACCTGAATTTCTCTGCCGACCCTACTCCCTGCATCATGGAAATGCACCTGACGGACAACATCTTCTTCATAGAGATTGCCGACGGACTCAACAGGGACAAAATAGCCCTGCTCAAGTACAAGCTCTCGCACATCATAAACGATTATTCCCTCGCAAAGCCCAAATTGGTGCTCATGCTTTCGGGAATGGAGCTGAGCTTTGTGGACACCTCCAACATCGTCTATCTGATGGACAATATTCTCGGCAATACACATATCAAGCACGAAAACGTCAAAGTGCTCAGCACGAGCAATTTTGTGGCAGAACTCATCAAGGGGCATTCGGAATACGAGGACGTAGAAGTCACGAACGACATACAGACGGTGCTCAATCCCCTGATCGAGCACTTTGCCCAGACCACGCCGGAAGATGTCATCATAGAACGCTTGCTCACGCCGAACAAGACGCTCACGCAGCGGCATATTGACATACGCTTTTCCACCGATTATGACGGAACCGCGATGGGGCCCTACGACAATGGCAGCATCCTCAATGTGGCTATTGTTGACGACGACATCATCTCTCAGAAAATACTGGAAAACACCTTCAAACGGGTGGAGGCAGAGACATTCACCTTCGCAAGCGGAGTGGAATTCATCAACTCAGTCGCCTCCCATCACTATGACTTTGTGATACTGGACATCTTCATTCCAGATATGAACGGGCTGGACATCCTGCACAACCTGCAGCATCAGAACTTTGAGCGCCCTATCCTCGTCTATTCGCAGGCGACGAACAAAAACTTCGTCATACAGGCGCTGTCGCTTGGCGCAAAAAACTACCTTGTAAAGCCCCAGAAACCGGACGTCATACTGCGCACCGTCTTTGAAACCCTGCGTTCCCAGCTATGAATGCGGATTCCCTTGAATCTGGCAGCCGCTTTCTGGCAAGCACGCTGCACGAGGTGCGCACCCCCATCCAGACCATCATCAGCACCACCGAGCTTCTGGAAGACACGGTGCTCGATCAGGAGCAGACGGAGTATGTGCACCAGATTGAGTTCAGCGCGAACGTGCTCCTCCAGCTGGCAAACGACGTGCTTGATTTTACCAAAATACGTTCCAAGGAATTCAAGCTGGAAAGCATTCCCTACGACGTGACGGAACTCACCGAGCATGTGGTAGACCTCATCAGCATAGATGCTTTCAGCAAGGGGCTTGAAGTCATCACAGACATTGACTATTCCATGCAGCGCAATGTGATGGGGGATCCCACGCGCATACAGCAAGTTGTCCTGAACCTCGTCAAAAACGCCGTCAAGTTCACCAACGAAGGCTACGTGCTCATAAAGCTTTCACAGGAAAACAACAACCTCGTCTTTCAGATTATAGACAGCGGCATAGGCGTTTCCCCCGCAAAGCAGAAGCTCATTTTCAAAGAGTTTTATCAAGTGGATGCGAGCACCACCCGCAAATACGGCGGTACGGGACTGGGACTCGCCATCTGTAAAAACCTCGTCGAAGTGATGGGCGGCAGGATAGGTGTGAGGGCAAACCCCAAGGGCGGTTCAAACTTCTGGTTCACAGTGCCGCTTGTCAAGGCAAACATCGGCATTGCTAAAGATGAAGTCCTCTCCCTGCCCTCTGGGACTAAAATCCTCATCGTGGACAACAACAAGCTCTCCCTCTACAGCTTTATCAAAAAGCTCCAGTCATTGGGCGTGGCAGCCATAGACGGAGCGCTTACGGGGGACGAGGCGGTGAAAAAGCTGCAGAAAGCCACCGCCGCAGGGACGCCGTTCAGCATAGCCTTCGTGAATATGCAGCTGCCACACAAAGACGGCTGGCACCTCGCTTCGGCAATCCGCAGCGACAGATCCATAACGTCTCCCCTGCTCTTCCTCATGGTGGCAGAGGGGCAGATGGGCAAAGACGCAAAGAAGAAAATGCTCGACCTCTTTGACGGCTACCTTTACAAGCCCATAAAGAGGAACCAGCTGCTTTCTCTCTTTAGCGAAAAACAGGCGGACAGCACCGCGGAAGAAAAGCAAGTCAAAAGCACGCAGCCTTCCGCACAAGATTTTGCACGGGACTGCAGGATACTGGTAGCAGAAGACCATCCCGTAAACCGCAAGCTCCTCCGTACCTTCCTAGAACGCTTCGGAGCCACAGTCTATCTGGCAGAAAACGGCGCAGAAGCGGTGACGCAGATTGCAGAGCACCCCGAGACAGATATAATCTTCATGGACATCCTCATGCCCATAAAGAGCGGCAGCGATGCCACCGTGGAGCTCCGCAGCAAGGACTACAAGGGCATCATCATAGCCTGCACCGCAAACAATGACCCGAATGATCTGGAAAGCTACCGCAGGCTGGGTATAAATGATGTACTCATCAAGCCCTACAAGAGGGATGCCGTAAAGCAGATTTTGGAAAAATGGCATGAGGTGCTCGCCTTTCCAGAAGCCCAGAGCATTGTCTCGCTTACGGAAACAAACAATAAGGCCGCAGAAATCTGGGACATTGCAGATTTTATGAGATCGGAAGAGC
>CAKZZK010000009.1 GCA_937885235.1 uncultured Treponema sp. | reverse complement strand
TTGCTCTTATTTTCTTTGTCTGTATGATTTTAGGTTCTTTTTCAGTAGATACTAAATTAATGATGGAAGAGCCTGATTTTATTCATCACCATGACCATCTTATATCTGTCGCAGGCAGCGATAACGTCTGCATCGCGCACGGAACCGCCCGGCTGAACCACGGCCTTTGCTCCGCTGCGGTGCGCGCGCTCAATGTTGTCGCTAAAGGGGAAGAAGGCATCGCTTCCCACCACCACATCGCTGTTCTTTGCAATCCATGCCTTGCGCTCTTCGCGCGTGAACACGGAAGGCTTTTCGGTAAAGAACTGCTGCCACACGCCGTCGGCAAGCACATCTTCGTAATCATCGCCCGTGTACACATCTATCGTGTTGTCGCGCTCGGGACGCTTGATGTCTGCGCGGAAGGGCAGGTTCAGCACCTGCGGGCTTTGCCTGAGCCACCACTTGTCCGCTTTGTCTCCTGCAAGCCTCGTGCAGTGGATGCGGCTCTGCTGCCCTGCACCTATGCCCACCGCCTGCCCGTCCTTTACGTAGCATACGCTGTTTGACTGGGTATACTTCAAGATGATCATTGCGATAAGCATATTGTCGCGCTCTTCTTTTGAAAGCGTCTTGTTTTCCGTCACGATATTGTCCAGACAGCTGCCGTCAATTTTCAGATTGTTTGCCTGCTGCTCAAAGTTCACGCCGAACACCCTGCGGAGCTCCGCTGGCTCTGGTTTATATGATTCTTCAATCTGGAGGATGCAGTAATTTCCCTTTTTCTTTGCCTTGAGGATTTCCAGAGCATCATCGTCATAGCCGGGAGCAATGATGCCGTCGCTCACTTCTTTCTTGATGAGCAGGGCCGTTGCCTTGTCGCAGCGATCGCTCAGGCTGATAAAGTCTCCAAAAGATGACATACGGTCAGCCCCCCGCGCACGGGCGTAGGCACAGGCAAGCGGCGAAAGTTCCGCTCCGTCATCAACAAAGTAGACCTTCTTGAGCGTTTCAGAAAGCGGACGCCCGATTGCCGCACCCGCTGGGGAAACATGCTTGAATGAGGTCGCAGCGGGCATATTCGTAGCCTGCTTCAGCTCCCGCACCAGCTGCCAGCCGTTGAGCGCGTCAAGCAGGTTGATGTATCCCGGCCTGCCATTCACCACGGTAAACGGCAGGGAGCCTTTTTCCATAAACACACGTGCAGGCTGCTGATTTGGGTTGCAGCCATACTTCAAGGTAAGTTCGTTCATATAGCTATAATATAGAAAAACAATGGCTTACACAAGCCTCCCGCTACTTGCCCCATTCATTGCGGTTCCTCTTAAACCGCCCCCAGAAGTTCCCATTTTTACAATCCACGCGCCGCAATGCGCGGTAAAGTCTTTCCCAGAGGTTCAGCATGGAACAAATGGAAGTAATTGGACAAAGAATAGCAGAGCACCCGGTGCTGGGGAGTCCGCAGAAGGGGGCGCCCGTCTCGTTTTTGTTTGACGGCAAGGAAATGCAGGGCTTTGAAGGAGAGCCGGTAGCCATGGCGCTGAAAGCGGCGGGAGTACTAAAGCACCGCGAAACCGCAAGGCTCCACAAGCCTCGGGGCATCTTTTGCGCCATCGGACGCTGTACAGACTGCGTGATGGTCGTTGACGGAGTTCCCAACACGCGTACCTGCATCACGCCCCTCAAACAGGGGATGGTCGTGCAGACCCAGTACGGATGCTCTGCGGAAAAAAACTGGTAGGGAGGCAGATATGGAACGCTATAATCTGATTGTAGTGGGAGCGGGTCCCGCAGGTCTCAGCGCGGCAATAGAAGCGGGTAAGCGCGGCATGAAGACAGTGGTTTTTGACGAAAACGCAAAGCCGGGCGGACAGCTGTTCAAGCAGATTCATAAATTCTTCGGCAGCAAAGAACACAAGGCAAAAATCCGCGGCTTCAACATCGGTTCCCAGCTCTTAAAAGAAGCAGCAGAAGCAGGTGTCACAGTGCAACTCAATGCAACGGTGACAGGCATCTTTGAAAACAAAGAAATCACCGTAAATCAGGACGGGGCAATCCACCACTACAAAGCGGACAGCGTAATCATCGCGACCGGCGCGGCAGAAAATATGGTGCCATTTGCAGGATGGACGCTGCCGGGCGTCATAGGAGCGGGAGCCGCGCAGACAATGATGAACCTGCACGGCATCCGCCCCGGCAAAAAAATTCTCATGCTGGGAAGCGGCAATGTAGGGCTCGTCGTAAGCTTCCAGCTCCTTCAGGCAGGCTGCGAGGTCATCGCACTTGTTGACGCTGCCCCGCGCATCGGCGGCTACGGCGTGCACGCGGCAAAGCTTGCCAGAACCGGCGTACCATTCTACCTTGGCTACACGATAAAGAACGTCGAAGGAGAAGACCGGGTAAGGGCTGTCACCATAGGAAAAGTTGACGCGCACTTCAAAATCATCCCCGGCACAGAGATCCGCTTTGACGCGGACACCGTCTGCGTGGCGGTAGGCTTGAGCCCGATGAGCCAGCTTTTAAAGATGGCAGGCTGCAAGATGGAAGACAACCCGAGGCGCGGAGGACAGGTTCCCCTTGTCGATGAATACGGCGAAACAAGCGTTCCCTGCCTGTTTGCGGCGGGCGATGTCAGCGGCATAGAGGAAGCGAGCTCCGCAATGATAAAGGGACGCATGGCAGGACTGCGCGCCGCATGGCACCTCGGCTTTGCAGAAGAAGCTGATATGCAGCAGACAGAAAAAGGGTATGCGGCAGACCTCGACAGCCTGCGGCAGGGAATGTTTGCTCCCTGCAATCGCGGCAAGACCATAGAGCAGACGGACGAAGGCATTCCCATCTCGCAAAATCTGCTGGCACGGGGATTTGTTGCAGACGAAGAGATTGCCCGCTTTCCTGGCTTCAGCAGGCAGAAGGGGCTGCATCCGGTAATCGAATGCACGCAGAACATTCCCTGCAATCCCTGCCAAGATGCCTGCAAAAAGCACTGCATAAAGATTGGCTCCTGCATCACGGCACTGCCGCAGGTTGCTTCCGATGCTTCCTGTACCGGATGCGGCATGTGTGTTGCAAGCTGTTCAGGACAGGCAATCTTCTTAGTGCATGAGGACTATGAGCCGGGCTTTACGAGCATAACAATGCCTTACGAATTCCTGCCCCTGCCGCAAAAGGGCGACAAGGGAAAGGCGCTTTCAAGAAGCGGGAAAGTTTTGTGCGACGCGGAAGTGCTCAGCGTCAAGGCAAGCCCCGCCTACGACCACACAAACCTTCTTACGATGAAAGTGCCCGCAGCGTTTTCCGACACGGCACGCTTTTTCAAGCTTTTGGCATAGCAAGGGGGAACAAGATGATGAACGACAGAAGCAAAGACATAGGCGAATTTGTTCCGGGCGCTGATGACGATATGGTTATCTGCCGCTGCGAGGAAATCACCAAGGGAGAAATACGCCGCGCAGTGCATGACGGTATGTTTACCATGCAGGAAATACGGCGTTATCTTCGCGCAGGCATGGGCTTATGCCAGGGGCAGACCTGTTCCCGCATTGTAAAAGGAATTGTCGCGGCAGAACAGCGCATTTCTCCCGCGCTCATCACGCCGGCAACAAGCAGGGGGCCAATACGCCCTACGGAAATGAAGACGCTTGCAAAGGAGCTTTTGTAAGGGAGGCAGATTATGAAGACACAGGCAGACGTAATTGTCATAGGAGCGGGAATTGTCGGCAATGCGAC
>CAKZZK010000008.1 GCA_937885235.1 uncultured Treponema sp. | reverse complement strand
AAATTCTACTGGATTTCGAAAATTTTAAACAGCAGTCCTTAAGTTGATGATGTTACGTGCAGCCGGAGGTGTTTTCCAACGGGTTGTCAGGCCTGTGGTGGGCAATCATCACGTTTACCACCGTTGGCTATGGCGACATTGTTCCCGTCACGCTTTTGGGAAAACTCTTTGGCGCCATACTCGGCTTTCTCGGCATAGTCCTCATCGCTGTGCCGACAGGCATCATCTCTTCAGGCTTTGTGGAATCCATTCAGAAAGAGTTCCACCCGCAGAAGAAGAGCTCCCTGCAGAAAGAAATTGCACGGCTGAAAGAACAGCTTGCGCTTGTCGAAGGACTGCTAGAAGAAGAAAAATGATTACGCTGTCATTTCAAATAGACCATGAGCAGCATGATGTCGCTGTTGCGGATGCCGCTGATGCGGGATGCCTGTCCCAGCGTGAGGGGGCGCACTGCTTCCAGTTTGCCGCGGCTTTCGGCTGAGAGCGCGACCACCTTAGTGTAGTCAAAATCAGCGGGAATGCGGGCGTTTTCCATACGGTGCAGCTTTGCGATGCGCGAGTCCTGCTTTTGGATGTAATAGCGGTATTTGTAATCCTCGGCGGCAAGCGTCCATTCGGCGGCGCTAAAGCTGTCGGGACGCTCCGAATCGGGATGTGCTGCGATGTAGGCGAGGGCTTCGTCCACCTTGGCGTATTTCTGTACTGTCGCCGCAAGCTGTGCGTCGCTTACAAGCCCCACACGATGCCCTTTTTCGCGCAGCCGGCGGTCGGCGGTGTCGTGCCGCAGCTTGAGGCGGTATTCAGCGCGGGCGGTAAACATACGGTATGGCTCCCTTGTGCCAAGCGTCACAAGGTCATCGATGAGTACCCCTATGTAAGCTTCATCCCGCCCCAAGATAAGCGGCTCATAGGCAGGGATGGCGGCAAAAGCTGTGCGACCGGCTTGTTCCTGCACTTCGCGGAGGCGTGCGGCAAGGGCTTCTGTTTCTTGTGCAGAAATAGCGGCGAAGCGGGCAAGCTCTTCCTCGCTAAAGACGGCTTTAGGCTGGAAGTGCCCCGGCTCTGCACTTGCGGGGCTTGCCCCCATGTTTCCGTCGGAAGCGCAGAGGGGGCCGCAGAGCACGCTGTGGGCACGGGCGTAGAGCGCGGCGTTTATACCTGCCACAAGCCCCTGTCCTGCGGCTTCCTCGTAGCCGCTCGTCCCGTTTATCTGCCCCGCGTTGAAAAGCCCCGCTACACGCTTGCTTTCAAGCGAGGGAAAAAGCTGAGTGGGCTCCACGTAATCGTATTCCACCGCGTAGCCTGGGCGGCTCACCACGCAATGCTCAAAGCCCGGCATGGTGCGGAGGAAGGCATCCTGCACTTCTTCCGGCAAAGAAGAGGAAAGCCCGTTGATGTAAATCTCATCGGTTTCAAGTCCCTCAGGCTCCACAAAGAGCTGGTGCCTGTCGCGGTCGGCAAAGCGCATCACCTTGTCTTCTATAGATGGGCAGTAGCGTGGACCAACACCGTGAATCTTTCCCGAATAGAGGGGCGAGCGTCCTATATTTGTGCGGATGATGTCATGGGTCTTTTCGTTGGTATATACCAGATGGCAGGGAACCATGGGACGGTCCACCGTTTCGTTATCAAAGCTGAATGGAATGACCTCTGCATCCCCTTCCTGCATTTCGAGCAGGGAAAAATCCACCGTATGGCGCAGGACGCGAGGAGGAGTCCCCGTCTTGAGCCTGCCTGTGGTAAAGCCGAGCCGCCGCAGGCTTTCCGTCAGCCCGAAAGCCCCGCCTTCCCCGAGCCGCCCGCAGGGGGCATCGTATTCACCGATAAAGATTCGTCCGCCAAGAAAGGTGCCCGTTGTCAGCACGACGGAGCGCACGGGAATGATGCGCCCCCGTTCCGTCACCACGCCGATGACTTTCTGCCTCATACCGCTTGCGGACCCACGGTGCTCTCCCGGAATGCTTCCCTCAGCCGCCGTGCTGTCCGACTGCGGGGGAAGAGGGCTTTCGCTCGCTATGGTGAGCACATCCACCACGGTGTCCATGAATGTGTGCAGGTTTGGCGTTGTTTCCAGAACCTTGCGCGCAAGCTGGGCATAGAGCGCCTTGTCTGCCTGTGAGCGCGGCGCCTGCACGGCGGGGCCCCTGCTGCGGTTAAGCAGGCGGAACTGTATCATGCTGCGGTCAATGAGCCGCCCCATCTCTCCGCCGAGTGCGTCAATTTCCCGCACGATGTTCCCTTTGGCAATGCCCCCGATGGAGGGATTGCAGCTCATGCGTCCGATGGAATCTATGGTCTGGGTAATCAGTATTGTCTTGAGTCCCATGCGTGCGGCGGCAAGGGAGGCTTCAATGCCCGCATGCCCGCCCCCGCACACGGCGACATCGAAATAATCGTAAAATGACATGATGATTATAGTATCATTTTTCGCCCTGCTGTGCTATGCCTTGCACCACGCGGTGTCAAAAATCTGCCAGCTGTTGTTTTCAATGACAGCCCTCCCCCTCTGCCAGCTCCGCGGATGGAGGGGGAAAAGCTTTTCCGGCAGCCTCTCAAAGGTGTCGCTTGCTTTCAGACCGTCTATAGCGCTTTTCCCTGTAGCAAATACTATCTTAAAATGTTCGACCGTGCCATCCGCCGTTTCCAGTTCAAATGGAAAGAAGCACTGTGTTTTCTCTGCGACGGGGGCAAGAATCTCACATGCTATGGCGGGAACAGAGGGCTGACCGTCATCCGCAAAGGCATAGAGGGGATACTGCGGAAAGAGGTAGTCCTCCCGGCAGAGCCCCTGATTGTAGCTTGCTATGAAGGAGCGCTGCAGCCGTGCGAGCAGAAAAAGCGTATCTTTGTGCGGTATGTATACAGTCATAGCACAAGTGTAGAATAAATCACAAAAAAAGTGTAGTATGTGGCCATGAAGAAGAATTTGGTAAAATTTCTGTTTGTCATCTTCGGCCTCCTGCTTTTGGTGAGCGCAGCCTACATCACGGTTGACAAGGTAGCTGCGTATAAAAGCGTGCTCGGCATGAACGGGGAAAGCTTCATTGCCCTGAACAGGCAGTCCATGCGCGCCGCAGCGACAAATCCTGAAAAAAATTCTTCTATATATTTGCTTTTTACCACGAACCAGCAGACACATCTCATGCACCGCATACGACGGGAAGGTGGCATCTCCATGCAGGCAACGGTGAAGCTCTTTACCGCCGGAGGAAGGAAGCCCGCTGACGAGGCATTTGAGTTCGGGCTCCTCTATGCGAAGGAAGAGTCCGCCACAGGCAAAGAGCCTCCTTCCGCCGTTGCACCGGGCAGAAATCTGGTGACGGGGAAGCTTGACCAGCTCCCGGCAGGTACAACGACATTTTCGCTTTCAATCTGCCTTGCGGATCCTCAGCACATGCCCGCGGGCTTTTTCATGCACTGCCTCTTTCCCTACCAGATAAGCGAAGTGAAATTCGGCGACATGCAGGTGGGCTGGGACACAGGAAGCGCGGTTCCACTCTATGCCTTTGGCGCTGACGGCGGCGAGCTTTCCGACTACGCCTCAGGCAGGGCAGATTTCAGCAGCGCCGCATCCCTTTTTCCTTCCGCAAACACTGACGGCAAAGTCCTCCCGCGGATAAGCGTGGGACTGAAAGCCGCAGAAAACATCGGCACCTGGGACAATCAGGCGCGCCTGCAGTTTTCCTATGGCGGCGAGGAGCTTTCCGTGCGCAGGACAAAGAAACAGACTGGCTTTACCTTACAGCTTTCTGCGTTAAAATCCGGCTATGCAGCCCTTGCCTGCACGAATGTCGCCGCTGTCACCCGCATGATGCTTGAACCAAACAGCTCTGCCCTTGCCGCGGGAGAAAACGGCAGGGCGCTCTATCCTTTCGTCACAGACCTTGGGCTTATCTTTGAATGGCCGCGCAGCAAATGGCGGACTGAGGATTACGAGCTGTATGAGTGGGAACTAGCACCCCACGTGCTCTTCTTTGATTTTGCGGATTATAAAATACAGAGTGAATTCCTGACAAGGCTTGCCTATTTCGTGGAAAAAGAGGGCTACCGGGGAACGCTCGTGAGCGATGAATTTGTCGCCACCCAGCACGGCTACAATGCGCATGACTACAAGGCTTCGGACCTTGCGGCATTCTTTACCGCCGCCTCCCGCCAGCACTTTTCGCTGAACGCGCGGGAGCTCTTGCTCAAAGAAATCCTGCTTGCAAACAAGGTTATCATAGACTGCAAGGACGGAAGCTATTCCGGGGGAAAGGGAGCGTTGATCTCCATCTCGCGGGAATCCCCCGACTACCTGCGGCGGACGCTGCTCGCACACGAAAGCTGGCACGGCATTTTCTTTACGAATGAGGCATTCCGCGCCGAAGTATCCCGCCTTTATGACAACTTTGACAGCAGGAGCCTTGACTTCCTGCGCATCTATTTTGCTACGCAGCCGGGGCTGAACTATGACACAAATGACAGCTATCTGATGCGCAACGAGTTCATGGCATATATCATACAGCAGCCCCTCTCATCCATCCAGAAGTACTTTATGGATAGAACCAGCTGGAATTCCGTGCTCCGCAATGAGCCGGAGGAAGCAGCCTATGTCCGCAACACGGAAGCCTCAGCTTTTGTAGAAGCGGGGCGCGCGCTCAACGACTATGTTTTTGACAATTTTGGCCTTGCCGCCGGCCGCGTCCACCTGATTTCCCGTTAAATAAACTGCGGTGAGTTTTCTGACAGGTCTAGGTTGAACTGCCGTTCCGCCTCCACCGTCGTGGGCGGTCCATGTCCCGGCATGATGATGGTCTGGTCTGACTGGGAAAAGATTTTTTCCTGTATCTTGTTGCACAGCATCCTGCGGGAATACTTGCTCCAGGTTTCCCCGATGATGCCGGAGGTGATTGTATCCCCCGTAAAAAGCACATCGCCGATTTTGAAAACCATGCTGTCTGCGCTGTGTCCGGGGACGGAATAATACATCACGTCAAGTCCCGCGACTTTGAGGATGCCGTCTCCGCGCAGGACTATTGCCTTTGCCCCCGCCACTTCGTAGTCAGCGGCATAGACGAAAGGCGTATAAATCTTTCTGAGCGTGGCAAGCCCGCGCACGTGGTTCGTGTGGTTGTGGGTGATCAGCACTCCCGTCAGCTTGTAGCCGCCGCGCTCTATCTGCTTTATCATCTCTGCGGATATTTTGCCGGGATCAATGATGAGCGCTTCCATAACGTTCGGGTCGTCGTTTGCCACGATATAGCAGTTTGTGAATTCCTGCAGGCAGAGGTGAAAGTATATCTTCATAGTTTCCTCGCCTTGTCCTCTTCGTAATCAAAGCGTTCGTCAAAGTCTCCCATGAGTCCGCCCTTGTTGCGGTCTATGAGCGCCTCCCGCGTATTGGAAAGCTTGAAGGATACGCCGTCCCGCATGGAATCGTAGAACACCGTCTTCTTGAGGTTGCAGTTCTTGAGGGACGTATTGATGAGGATTGCCTTGATAAAGCGGGTATTGTAGAGGTCGCTGTTGTCAAAGCTGCACTGGTAGGCAGTGATGCCGTTGAAGTTGTTGTGTATGAGGTCGCTGTCTGTGAAGAGCGTATGGACGAATTTGCAGCCCGCGTAAGAAGAAAACTGTATGTTGCTGCGGATGGGGTAGCAATCGGTAAAAGTCGAAAAATTGAACACGCACATTCTGGCACGCGCTTCGGCAAAGTTCACATTGGAGAAGACGCAGTGCTGCATATTGCAGCCGTAAAACTTCTTCTTTGTGAAGTCGATGTCTGTGATTGTCAGCCCTTGGACATTTAATCCCACAACCTTGTCGTGCGTGCGGATATAATCGAGGATTTTTCCGAGCGCCACGGTCAGGTCTTCCTGATGGGTCGGGCAGTAGCCCGGTTCTTCGGAGATATTTCCATTTTCATCAATGGTCGAGATGGCATTCTGCCGGCAGCCGGGGTGCATACAGGGATTGAGTGCATACATACTTCATACTACGCTATTGAAAACATTTAGTCAAAGGGTTACAATGGGGTCATGTGTTGGAAATGTGGAAATGACATTGAAGATGCCTCTTTCATAGCGCGCAGTGCCGAGTGTCCCTTCTGCCATGCGGACCTGCACTCCTGCCGGAACTGCACGTTCTACTCTCCCGGAAGCCATTATGACTGCCATGAAACGGTGGAAGAGCTTGTCAGGGACAAGGAAAGGGCAAATTTCTGCGGCAGTTTTAAACCAAAGCTGCATTTTCCCCCCGTCGCAAAAAAAGCCGATGCAAGGAAGAAACTTGAAGCCCTGTTCAATCTATGAAAAGCGCCATTGATTTTGCTTTTTTGGACAGCGGTACGGGTGGCATTCCCTACATGCTTGAACTGAAAGAGCAATTTTCCTCAGCCCGCTGCGTCTATCTGGGGGACACGGAGCACTTTCCCTACGGTGAAAAGTCTGCGAAAGAGGTCACTTCCTGCGCTGCTTCCGTCATCCGCCGCATTGTGGATGTGTGGCATCCCCTTGCCCTTGTCATTGCCTGCAATACCATAAGCGTTACCTCTCTTGATGCCCTGCGCGGGCTTTTTCCCTCGCTGCCTATCGTGGGCACGGTGCCCGCCATTCGTCTTGCAGCCCGCTACACACACAACAAGCGGATAGGGCTCCTTGCGACCAATGCGACGGTGAGGCACCCGTACTGCGCACGGCTCATCGCGAATTTTGCTTCCGACTGCACGGTGTTCAGCCGGGGAGATCCCGATTTGGTTGCCTTTGTGGAGCACAGCCTCTTTACCGCAAGCAGGGAAGAGCGCTTTGCCGCCGTGCGTCCCGCGGTGGATTTCTTTGCACAAAAGGGCTGCGATGTGCTTGTCCTTGCCTGTACGCATTTTACCCACGTAGCGGCGGAAATCGCGGAGCTTGCGGGGGCGGGCATACAGGTCATAGACAGCCGCGACGGTGTTGCACGGCAGGCAATACGGGTTGAGCAGGAAAAAGTGCGCAGCCTTTCGTCCCCACAGAACGCTTATCTCTTTCCCGAAAACCTTCCCCCCGATGAGTGTTTTTTTGTGACAAGCTGCAAAAGCGATGCAGAACGCAAGGAGTACGAGACGATGTGCACGGGCTTCCATATCCCTTGGGGCGGGGTGCTTGCCTAAAGTATTATATGTGGTTGCGCTGTAGCGGGAGCTTCGTTTGGTAGTTTTCTCAGTGCGAAGTGAG
>CAKZZK010000007.1 GCA_937885235.1 uncultured Treponema sp. | reverse complement strand
TTCGTCTGTTTTCCAATGGGTTTATCCCTTGTAGCGACTTTTGAAACTGGCTCGGTATATCATTTTCAAATACGCCTCATCAGGAATGAATCGCGTCAGCTTCTCAAGCTGCAAATAGATTTCTTTAAAGAACGGTTTCTGCAATAAACTACTCATTTTTTTTCAAGGTATTCTTATTTGATGCTGGAGGATTCGCCTGCCCTGCCTAACGCTGTATCGACAATATTTTAAATGCTGCAATTCCCTACAAATCATCCCCGTTTTTCATCAGCAGAGGAAGGTTTTTATGGATAATACCGTTGCGCTGCTGTATTACATCGTTCCGCGTCAGCACATATTTTGGGTAATTGTCCTTGATATGCTAAAGCGGCGCATACTCGCGGTCCTCGGTCCTCTTGTCCAACATGAACGTCATGCACACCTGTACATAACGGTAGTCTGAAAAATCCTTTCGCAGGATAAAGTCACATTCGAGTCTACCGATTCTGCCTACGCTCACCGAATACCCCTTTGAGCGCGTATAAGTGTAGAATATGTTTTCCATTGCCGGTCCATAGTTTATGCGATTGTCTGTGTTCCGCGCATAGTAAAAGCCCAAGTCGGAAAGGTAATACTTTTTCTCCCCTGCGATGGACTTTTTTGATTTCAAGTCGAAGCGATTGCACTCATACAAGACTTTCGCATCCGTCAGCACCTGAATGTAGCGGTTCAATGTCTCCCTTTTTATTTTCGTGCCGTCCTTTTCAAGCGCCGCAAGGATATTCGAGAGACTCGTGGTTGCACCGAAATTGTTGATTAGATAGTCCTGTACCTTCCGAAACACAGAGACATTGCGGATTTTTATACGCCGCCTGATATCCTTTTCAAGAATCTCGCTTATGACGTTTGAAATATACGTCTTTTTGTCAGTCGCAGAATCATACTGTACCGCCTTGGGGAAGCCGCCTTCGCGCAGGTAGCTGTCAAATTCTTCCGTCAGATTCTCGTTCACGGGTTTCCCAGAAACTGTTTCATACCAATGTATTCCGCAAAGTTCAGCGGGAACAGCTCAATTTCACAATACTCACTTTATGAACTGCTCCATCTTGCAGCTATGCTTTTTAGAGGACTCATCGTAATTGACCCCGATGAACAGGATTCTACCCGACCAGTTTGCAAGGCACTGGAAATATTGCTTCTCTTTAATTTGCGTAAGCGCAGTCTGTGCGGATTTATTGCGCTTAAGCTCCACGATGAGCGCAGCCTGGGATTTGTCGAAAGGAATATACACGATGTCCGCAAAGCCCTTGCCCGCCGTCATCTCCTTTACGACCGTGTAATGGTTCAGGGCATAGATGTAGGCGAGGTATATCGCGCTCTGCAATGACTGCTCGTTGTTGTAAGACATATTGCTCGTTACAAGCCCATGGCTCCTGTCCAGTGCCTCGGCAACCGCCGCCCCGTCGCCCGCGAGTGTCTTTCGAAGAAGACTTTCAGAGTCCTGTATGATGCGGTTTGTTACCTCGTAGTCAGAGTTGTCCTCTATTGCCTTCCGCCATTCCTCATGAATCTCACGGTTCGGAATAAAGCATCTGCGCTCCTTGTCATCATAGGCAAGGTAGCCCAAGTGGATCAGGAAAGCGTACACGTCATCCTTGCTGTGGAAGCCCTTCACCGTATTATCATACTTCTCCACACCCACGGGGATTCTCTCCCCTGCAAGCATCGCAACGACATCGTCTTTTATCCCGGAGAAATTCATCCTGATTTTCTGGGCAACGACCTCATAGGTGGATGTCCCGCTCCAGTAGGAGCGGAATTCCCCGCTCGTAACCGCCTCCATCACGGCCTCCGGATTGTAGACCTCAAAGCCCTTGAGCCGGTAGCCGTCGTACCAGCTCCTGCACAGATCGAAATCACGCCCATATCTGCTGCACAGCCCGGCGACCTCCCCGGACGTGAAGCCTACGAATTCCGAGAAGTCCCCCGCATACAGCATGGTATAGGGACGGAACGTATTCAGCTTTGACTGGATCCGATCCTTCATTATCGGCAGGATGCCCGTAAGGTAAGCAAGCGGGACAGCAGCCTTGATGTTCGCGTTCTTAAAGAGGGAATTCAGGAAAGCAAGGTAGACGTCAAAGTTCTCCTTCGAGACTTCCTCCCTGACGAAAACATCGTATTCATCGATTATTATGATGAACGTCTCCTGCCTTTGCCCGTAGGCCCGCTGGATAAAGCCGGCGACGGAATCACCTTCCTCAAAATCAAAATTAACGTCGGGGAACTGCTTCCTGAACTCACGGCAGATGCAACTCGTGACATAGCCTATGGCCGTGGCGGGGCGCCTCCCCTGCGGCTCAATGGC
>CAKZZK010000006.1 GCA_937885235.1 uncultured Treponema sp. | reverse complement strand
TCCGGCGCATACTTAGTACTGTAAGTTGTTTTTCCAAAAGCGATGCTTTTGGAAATGCTGACGGTGCTTGGAAGCTGTAATGTATTCCGTTATAGCTTCGATAAACAGTAGCTTCTACTAAGCCATATCTGTGATTGCAGAGTGGGGGCGTAGAGGTGTCTATCCTCTTGTCGCAGACATGTATGAAAAGAATGCCGTATGAATAATGTATATAGGGCATTCGGAAAGAATTTGTCCTTTGCGCAAATGCAACGTTGTTGCAGGTCTATTATTTGAAAAAAATAAATACAATGAAAAGTGAATTGGTAAAGATGCTGACCCCTGATTTCAGCTTCAATGATGAACGGGGAAATTTCACGCAGATTGTTCATGACGGCTACAAGCAGGTAAATGTTATTTTTACAAGAAAAGGCGTTGTCCGTGGGGGACATTTTCATAAAATAAATACGGAGTTGTTTTATGTTGTTTCTGGCTCATTTGACTTGATTTTAAAAAAGGACGGTGAACAGAAGACCGTGCATTTCCAAAAAGGGAACATGTTCAGTATTCCTCCATTCGTTCTTCATTCATTCCGTTATACAGAAGATACTGTGAAGGTAAGTATGTATGACCGCGGGGTGGAATTGCCTGATAATACAAAAGATATATATAAAGCGGAGTTCTAGAATATGGGAAAGGTTGCTCTTATAACGGGAATTACAGGACAGGACGGTTCCTTTTTAGCAGAGTTTTTACTTGACAGGGATTATGAGGTCCACGGTATTACACGCCGTTCCTCTTCATTTAATACAGGAAGAATTGAGCATCTGTATATAGAAGATTTAATAGAGGATTATCACAAAAACAGGCGGGTGAAACTGCATTACGGTGATGTTACTGATTCAGAATCCCTTATCCGCCTTATACGGGAAATAAAGCCTTCGGAAATTTACAATCTTGCTGCCCAAAGCCATGTGCGGATTTCTTTTGATGTTCCTGAGTATACGGCTGATGCTGATGCAACGGGAGTTCTGCGCATTTTGGAAGCAGTTCATTTTCTCGGTATGGAAAATTCATGCCGTATTTATCAGGCGTCAACTTCAGAGCTGTTCGGGCTGGTACAGGAAATTCCCCAAAAGGAAACAACACCCTTCTATCCTCGCTCTCCGTATGCCGTTGCAAAGCTATATGGATATTGGATAATGAGGAATTACCGAGAGAGCTACGGCATGTTTTGCGCGAACGGCATTCTGTTCAACCATGAATCTGAACGACGGGGCGAAAATTTTGTAACACGGAAAATTACGCTGGCGGCAAGCCGTATTGCGCATGGAAAGCAGAAGAAACTGTATCTGGGAAATTTAAATGCACTTCGCGACTGGGGATATGCACGGGATTATGTGGAATGCATGTGGTTGATTTTACAGCAGGAGAAACCTGATGATTTTGTAATTGCCACTGGCGAGCAGCATACGGTGCGTGAATTCTGCCAGCTGGCATTTTGCGAAGCTGGAATAGAGCTTGAGTTCAAAGGCGATGGCGTGAATGAAAAGGGCTATGACAAAAAGACTGGAGCTGTCTTGGTTGAAGTTGATCCGCATTATTTTAGGCCTGCAGAAGTAGAAACGCTCCTTGGTGATCCCGCAAAAGCGAAAAAGCTTTTGGGGTGGAATCCGCAGAAGACCTCATTCAAAGAACTGGTCGCCCTCATGGTTCGGCATGACATGGAATATGTGAAGCACGAGCATTTCGTGCACCAGAGGTAGTTTTCTTTTATGGATAAAAATGCAAAAATCTTTGTCGCCGGACATCGGGGCTTGGTGGGAAGTGCTCTTTGCAGAAAGCTCTTGAAGGACGGGTACACAAATATCATTGTGAGGAGCCATGCGCAGCTTGATCTGTGCAATCAGTCTGCGCTTGATGAATTCTTTAAGCTCGAAAAGCCAGAATATGTATTTTTTGCGGCGGCTTATGTGGGAGGAATTGGTCTGAATAAAAAACATCCTGCTGATTTTCTGTATAAAAATGTCATGATGGGCTTTAACACTGTTGATGCATCATATAGATATGGAGTTAAGAAATTAATCAATATAGCTTCTGCCTGTATCTATCCCAAAAATGCTTCTCAGCCTTTGAAGGAAGAGCATCTTCTTACGGGGGCGCTTGACCCTGCGCATGATGCCTATGCCCTTGCAAAGATAAGCGTCATCATGATGTGCCAGAAATATCATCTTGAGCATGGCATGGATTTTTTCTCAGTTGTACCGAATAATCTCTATGGTCCCGGTGACACTTATGACGTTGAAGGCGGTCATGTGCTCCCTTCAATGATAAAGAAATTTCATGACGCAAAACTATCTGGAAAAGATGAAGTTGTCCTGTGGGGCGACGGGTCGTCATGCAGGGAATTTTTATATAATGAGGATTTGGCAGATGCAATGTGCTTCCTGATGGAGCATTGTTCGGCAAATGAGCTTTCTCCTGCCTGCTTTGTAAATGTTGGATGTGGCAGTGATATTTCTATCAAGGAGCTTGCCGACAAGGTTATGAAGCTTGTCTATGCAGATGTGCCAGAACGGACTTGCAATATAGTATGGGATACCTCGAAGCCGAATGGAATGCATAAACGGCTTTGTGATAATTCTCGTTTACGGGAACTTGGCTGGACCCCCAGAGTCAGCCTTGATGAAGGGCTGAAGCTGAGCTATGAAGATTATATAGAGACAGTTTGTAAGGTTTGAGCATGAAACACAAGAATGCAAGCTATTATAGCATATTGCGAAAGTACAAAGCCGAGGCTCCTTGCGCATCCCTGCTGGAAGAACTGTGCGATTCTTCAAGCTATGGAGAGGATGCTTGTTGGAAAGAATTTGGCTTTATATATGCCGGCATAATATTTCTTTACTATGAGGAATGGCTGTCAACACATAACGGCAGCTTCATAAATGCCTTGCGGCATGAGGCATCCGTTGCTTTTAAAGATGCCTTAGATTCTCCCTGTATCAGGCGTATACTGGCGTATATTTTTCAAGATGAGGATGCGGATAATCTCTTGCGGGATATACATGACGGAGCAAGCGAGTTTAAGAAAGCTTTTTTGCAAAAATGTGGTGATAAGAAAGCAGATGCCAATTCAGCCTGCCTGCCGCTTGTTTATATGGCTACCGCGCTTAATAAATATGATGAGATGCTGCTGTGGAACATGCGGTATGCGACGGCTGGCAACGGAAAAGCGATAGCTCTGCCATTGGCTAAGCATGATAAAATTACCGTCGGCATTGTTTCGCCGTGGGCGGGCGATTTGTCTGCTGAATTTGAGCTTCTTATCCGTATGCGCAAGGCGTTGGAAGATAACGGCATGGCGTGCATTTTTTTTGAGGGCTTTGGGCAGCAACTGGATGCGGTGAGCCAGAAAAAAATTGGAAAAAGGGTTGATGCGTCAGAGCTTGATTTTGTAATTTCAGTTCATTATGAAATGCACAAGTCTGTCGATTCATTTTATTATCACGCCGTATGGAATCCGCCGGAAATTCCTTTGCGCCTGAAAGATTATGCGGGGCGCATTACAGATAATTACCTTATGAATGATGATTATCTGGTCTATGATGCCGGCGGAATGAAAAACCATCTGCAAACAATGCTGCTGAATTCTCCCCGAAATCTTGACGATGCTTCCTGTCTGATAGGTTCTTTCCCAGAAAGCGCCATGATGGAGCCTCGTCTGGAAAATCCGGTGATGTTTTATTGCGGTATGAACTGGGAGGTGCTTTTCGGCGGAAGCCGTCATGCCGGACTGTTTAAGCTGCTTGATGATACTGGCAAGGTAAAATTCTTTGGTCCCGACAAGGTTGATACCTGGGGCGGTCTTCGCCCATGGGCGGGTTATAAGTGTTACCAATATTCGATTCCATTTGACGGATTCAGCATTTTGAAAGAAATAAATGCCTGCGGAATATGCCTTGTCCTTTCGTCTGATATACACAGGCGGGCGGGCGCAGTTACAAACCGTGCATACGAGGCAATAGCGGCAGGAGCGGTCATTATCTCTGATGATAATGAATTTATGGAAAGGCACTTTAAAGACGCAGCTCTGTTCATAACGTATGATAAGAAAAATCCGCAGGACACCTTTGCGCAAATAATGGAAAAATATGAATGGATCCTTGCGAATAAAGAAGCTGCCTTGGAGATGGCAAGAAAAGCTCAGCGCATTTTTAGGGAACGCTTTTCTCTGGACAAGCAGTTCATGCAAATTGTACAGAGGCATAGCCTGCGTTTTAACAGTGTAAAAGAGTTTCTGTTTGCCAAAAATGAAGAAAAGCTCGTCCTCGTCACGTATGTTGCAGATTCACAGGATGAGGAAACTGTATATAAGAATCTTACTCCTGTAATTGCCAATATAAAGAATCAATACTATCGTAATATCATTTTATGCGTTGCGGCAGATGCTACGGTGGCAGTGGCTGCAAAGCAGTGGTGTGATGCAGAGCTGCCGGGAACCATCGTATGCCCATTCCCCTTGTTTGATAAAAAAGGAAGCAGGCAGCTTACATGCGGCTATGTGATACGTGAAATGCAAAAAGTTGTTTCCCATGATTATTTTCTCAACACAAATACCTGCGAGCAATGGTTTTATGACCATGTGACAACTCTTGTCCGTGCCGTAGAAGATGCTGATTGTCTGGGAGCGTATTCTGGCAAACTGCATGTTTGCCCTGACAGGCATGTGCGTCCCCATCATTTCGGCGTGTATACTGCTTTTGATTTTGTGAATTTTGCATTGGGCTATGAGTTTGAGAGTCCCGGCATGTTCCTGTTTAAATCTGCCGCCCATGAACTTATTCCTGATTTTGTCTTTAGCAATGTTGACTGTCTGGAACATTTTCTGTATGCAAATATCATAGTCAATAAAGCCCATGAGAAACTTGCCTTTTCCCGCCGTATGACTTTTTCCCGTGATGATGATGTTTCATCAGCTCCTTTCGCTGTCGTCATTCCTTATGAGATGCAGATAAGGCTGATACAGGATTTGGTCCGTTTTGATTGCGAAGAATACTGTGCATTTGAAAAAAATCGTTCTGTGAATTATGTGACCAAGGATTATCTGCAGAGCGTTATGCTTCGCCTGCCTGTCGCAAGCTATGTAAAAATACGCTATTATAAAAGGAAACTGGCAAAAGTAAAGCCGGGTTCTATACAGGCAAAGAAACTCACTGAAAAATATCACCGGCTTATGCAGAAGAAATATGTCGGCTGGGCGTGGGAGTAGGTGTGCTCTGGCTTTATTGGAAGGTTGCGTTTTATGAAAATAATAGATTCAATAAGAGCTTTGCTTGCATTTCCTGAAGAGATGCGGGGTATTCTTGGTGAAATCCATAGGTTGCTGCTTGAACTCTCATCGAGAAGCCACAATATGTACAAAAACCTAGATGAGCTTTCGTTACGAAGCCATGATATGTATCAGAATATTGTCAGATTAATAAAATGGCAGGAAGAGTGGGGCGAGCATTTTAAATCTATAAGTTACAGCATGCAAGCTAATGATGTTGATTACAATTATATAGAGAGGGGGGAACGTTACAGGAAATCACGAAAATTATTATATAGTTATAGAATATCAGTAGATTTTCTGTAACGGCATTATGAATAATGGAATTGCAAATGGTTTTCCAAGAACAGCAATTGTAGAAAACAACAATATGCAAACGCCAACTGCTTTAAATTCATCTTTACAAATCTTAATAAAAAAGGCAATTTTTTATAACAGATATACTTTATATATATAAGAGCTATAAAAATAAGGAGTTTTATGTCAACAGTTATTGATGCAAATATGATACTTTTTGCCGATAAAATGGGCATTACATCCTCTCGTATGATTAATGATTACGGGCTGAAAACTGTTGATGAAATCATTGAAACAGAAGCAGCTAAAGGAAACACTAAGGCAGTAAATTATGCTTCTGAAATGTATAATTCTCCTGAGAAATTGATAAAAATATTTAAACTGACAAATGTTGAAAACAAATTTGTTATACTTGATAAAATGGATGACCATACAAGACTTTTGGTACTTCCGCTCCTTGAACAGGAAGACTTGGTTATGGGACTATATTTCTTTACTCAAGAAAAATTATTGAAATTGTTGACTAAAGTCAGTATGGAAGAACTCGTAAATGTTGCTCTGGGAGCTTTTCCGCTGCCTCTTATGGTTCAGATGTTTACGGAAGACGATATGGCTATGTTTTTCCAAAACAAAGATTTGGAAAAATATGACGTTATAGAGCAGCTAAAATTAATGCCTCCTGATGTTATGAAACAATTTGTGGAGAGGAAGTGGAGTAAATTTGGGTTTTTTCGATTTCCTAATCTGAAGCTTCACCTATGGTCTGTGTACCACCATCTACTCTATTTGTATCACTGTACTTATCCTGCAGATACTTATACTGTCTCGCATAGTCTGCTGCAGCGTCCGTCTTTGCCTTTTTTGCGGTCTCATCGGTGACAGTAGTATGTGCATTACGGAGACTATCCAAAATGGACGATATCTCATCACTGCTCCTGCCATTATA
>CAKZZK010000005.1 GCA_937885235.1 uncultured Treponema sp. | reverse complement strand
TCTTGACGAGTTTCTCTCCCTGGTAGCGTTCGTAAGACGCAGCCCGTTCAGCGAACAAGGTGTCGTCATCGTATTCGGCTTGGGTGCGGCGGTAACCTTCGTAACTCCGATAGGAGATCAGTCCCTGGGCACGGGCGCACTTGAGGCCGTCCGCTCCTCCGTGAAGGTCCTTGCACTCGAAGAAAGTCTGGTCAGCCGAGATGGCCATCCGCTGGGCCTCAGCCATAGCCGAGAACCAGGGAGAGACCCTGGGAGAAGTGGCGATCAGGACTGCGTTCTTTACCACGTCCGGTTCCGTGACCGACCACTCGATGGCCTGGAAGCCACCTATCGAGCTCCCGATAAGCAGGTCCACCGATTCTATCCCAAGTTCCTTCCTCACGAGGATGGAGGCCTTGACCATGTCCCTGATGGTGATCCTGGGAAACTTGAAATAATAAGGAGAACCGGTGGAAGGGTCCACGGACGAAGGTCCGGATGAGCCATAAGGCGATCCGGGCACATTGACGCACACTACGTAGTATTTTTCCGTGTCAATGAGCTTTCCTGGACCTACAAGCTGGGGCCACCAGTCCTCAACGTCACTGTTGGCGGTGAGGGCATGACAGATCCAGATCACCTTTCCATCCCTAACGGGCGAAGTGTGATAGACTATCTCGATCTGCTCGAGGGATCCGCCGGCCTCAAAGTCAAACGGTCCTGTCCTGAGACTGTGGCGAATCATTTCAGAGCTTCGTTTATGGACCTTTCAAGGTCTGCGATTATGTCCCTGGGATCTTCAAGACCTACACTCAGGCGCATCAGGTCCGGAGCTATTCCTGCTTCGCGGAGCTGTTCATCTGTCAGCTGGCGATGGGTGTGGGACGCCGGATGAAGGATGCAAGTGTAGCAGTCTGCCACATGGGTTTCAATCGTAACGAGCTTGAGGGAATCCATGAACCGGTTGTCCACCTCCCTGCCGCCTTTCAAAGCAAAGGCGAGAACACCGCAGGATCCGTCCGGAAGGTATTTCTTAGCCCTTTCATTCTCCGGGTCTCCGGGGAGGTCGGGATAGCGGACCCAGGCCACTGCCGGATGAATATTCAGGAATTCCGCCACTTTCAAGGCGTTCTGGGTGTGGCGCTCCACGCGCAGGGAAAGGGTTTCCAGGCCCTGCAGGAAGATGAAGCAGCTCACCGGGGAAAGGGTGGCGCCGGTGCCGAGGAGCTTGCCCGGGCCGTGGTGGAACTTTCTTCCCATTCCACGCCCTTTGTGCCGGCCTATCCACCGGACGTTTCCCTCGAGGAGAAAATCCGGCTTCTGGCGACAAAGGTCTACCATGCCGCCTCGGTTGACTTTGAGGGAGCGGCGCTCAAGAAGCTGCGCCAGTACCAGGAGCAGGGCTACGGGAACCTTCCCATCTGCATGGCAAAGACGCAGAATTCAATCAGCCATGACAAGAACCTGCTGGGCGCCCCCCACGGCTATGTCTTCCCTGTCCGTGATGTGCAGCTCTACAGCGGCGCGGGCTTCGTAGTCGCCTTTGCGGGAGACATCATGGATATGCCGGGTCTCCCCAAGTTCCCCTCTGCGCTCAACATAGACGTGGACGACAACGGCGTGGTGTCGGGATTGTTTTGAAATCAGTGCGGGGAGGATGCGTTTTTCACTCTGTCGCGCTCGCCGTGGAATGAGCCCTTGCAAGCCTTACTCGTGAATCTTCATTCCGCTTACGAATTTCACAAAATTCGGGTCAAAGTGGTTTACAATCTCGCTGTGGCCGATGTCCAGCTGGGAAATCTGCGCCATATCCTCATCGGAAAGCTGAAAATCCCAGATTGCGATGTTTTGCTCCATGCGCTCCTTGTGCGTTGACTTTGGAATCACGACGACGCCGCGCTGTACATTCCAGCGCAAAATCACCTGGGTGGCAGACTTCCCGTACTTGTCGGCAATGTCGAGCAGGAGCGGATTTTTGAATATGCCGTGCTTTCCTTCCGCAAAGGGACCCCACGCCTCTGGCACAACGCCGAATTCCTTCATCGTCGCAAGCGCGTCCGCCTGCTGGAAGAAGGGATGCAGCTCCACCTGGTTCACAGCAGGAATGACCTTCACATGGACGCAGAAATCAGCGAGCACATGCGGATACATATTGCTTACGCCTATCGCGCGGATTTTCTTCGCCCCGTACAGCTCTTCCATTGCGCGCCAGCTACCGTAATAGTCGCCCATCGGCTGATGAATGAGGTAGAGGTCAAGATAGTCCAGCCCCAGCTTTTTGAGCGAAAGCTCAAACGCCTTTTTTGTCGCCTCGTAACCGGCATCCTGAACCCAGAGCTTTGTCGTGATGAACAAGTCCTCTCGCTTTACCGTGCCGTCAGCTATTTTCTTTGCGATAGCGCGCCCTACGGCCTCTTCGTTCATATATGCCGCGGCGGTATCGATGAGCCGGTAGCCAGAGTCAATAGCATCCATCACAGCCTGTTCTGTCACATTTCCGTCAGGCACCTGAAAAACCCCGAAGCCTTCCTGCGGCATCTTTATGCCATTGTTCAAAGTCACAAAATCCATATCTTACTCCTTTTGCTCCTCAGCAGTTATTTTCACAATGATTATAGCAAAACAGGCGGGCAGCTGTACAATAAAACTTTCGCAAGGCAGTATTAAGAAAACGAATACTGGATAAATAGCAAAAGCTATGCTAGAATAAAAATATGATAGAAACCTACATCATCGAACAGCTTGCCGCAGTCGCACGGTACGGCACGCTTTCAAAGGTAGCCGAAGAGCTCCACGTCTCCCAGCCCGCGCTCAGCCGCAGTATGCAGAAACTGGAAAATGAGCTTGGTGTTAAGCTCTTTGAGCGCTCAAAGAACCGCATAAGCTTTAACAAGCTAGGCGAGCTTGCCGCACAGCACGCTCAAGTAGTGATGGCGGCACACAACGAAATGATCCGCGCGGTGCAGGAGGCAGACCGCCGCAGCCACACCTTTTCTTATGGTTCTATCGCCCCCGCTCCCATGTGGGAGCTCACGCCCGTTCTTTCGCAGCTCTACATAGGTATGACTGTCAGCGCGGACCTGAAGGAAACCGATGACGTGCTGATAAAGGGGCTTGACGACGGCACTTACCACGTCATCATTTTAACGCACCCCCTTGTCGCCGAAACTTACTTCAACACCGAATTCCTCCACGAAAAGCTTTCCATGCTGCTGCCAAAATCTCATAGGCTGGCTAAGCGAGAGCTGCTCAGCCTTGCCGACCTTGCGGGCGAGAACATCCTTATCCACAGCAAAATCGGCTTCTGGTATTCGCTCTGCAAAGAGAAGATACCCAATGCAACATTCCTCGAACAAAACGACATCACCGCCCTGCGCGAGATAGTTAAAACGGCAGAACTGCCATCATTCATCACAAACATTTCAGCAACTCCACTCGTCATTCCCAAAAACAAGGTGGCAATTCCGCTCAGCGATGAAGAGGTGGACGTTACATTTTACTGCGTGTGCAAAAAGGCACAGCAAAAAGAGCTTGCCACCCTTTTTTCTGCACTGCATTTCCAAGGAGGACAGCGGTGAAACGTCGTTTCTGCCTGCTGCTGTGGCTTTGCACCTGCTTGCTGCCACTCGCCGCAGCGGAAAAGCCCGTCATCAAGCATCTCCTCTCTTTTGATTTTGGACTCTTGCTGCGGGGGGCAAGCCACGGCGGGCTGGGCTTCGGCGTGCAGTATGAGCGGCAGGTCATTCCCCATCTCGCGGGCAAGGGCTACTTCGGACATTCCATCTTTAACACGGATTACAACGACCTGTTCTGCGTCACGGTAGACACAGGGCTTTACGGTGTGTGGTATCCTTTCAGCACGCAGCTGCGCGGGCTGTATGTGGATGCGGGCGGCGGCTTTGATTATATCTCCTATCTGGGAGAAAAAGAAAAAATCGAGCGCTATTTTGCCGACAAGCCGAGCGGCATGGTGCTCTTTGTGGCGGGAGACTTGGGCTACAAGTTTTCGCTGCCGAAGAATTTCCTGCTGGATTTATCTTTAGGCTACAAATACGTCTACGATTCCGACATCACCTACGTCGGAACGGTGGGCGAAGTGATTTCGGACGGGCTTAGGTTCAGCGTAAAGCTAAAGCACGTCGGCACAAAAAGCAAATAAAAAATCCCCTGCACACAAAACTATGCAGGGGATAATAAAGCTATTTGAAACTTTTCGTTTCCGTCAACATCACTCTATAGTCCACACTTTGCCGTCAGAGCGGCCGAAGATTTCTTCCTCGTACATGCACTCAGCGGTGGTACACGGAGTGCCGTATTCGCCCTTGCGAGTGGCGCGGAACTGGAATTCAACCGTCTGGCTGCCGCGCGGGAAGTAGTTCCAGAAGTACTGCACCTCCGCGTCATAGATGCCCTTGTAGGACAGCCCTGCGTTGCGGTTCCAGTACCACGGATTGGCCTTCTTCTGCGCTTCTTCCTCAGGGGAAGGCTGCAGGGTACCCGTCGTGACGAAAGCAGAGTTCAGAATCTCGCAACCTGCGGGGACAGGAGCGCGGAGCGCCACATATTCGTTGTCGATGACAGAAGAAATGTGCACCTTCTCGCGGTAGGTCTTGCCCGCTTCAAGCTTGCTGCCTGTCACTTCCTTGCCCGTCTCCACATCGAAAATCTCCGTGTAGATGCAGATGCCTTCATCCCTCGCTTCCTGCTTTGCGGCAGGGATGGCGTAGCGCATAGAAGCAGTGTAATAAAGAGCGCCGCTGCCCTGCTTTGCAAAAGACAGGTCAAGCTCTTTGTCCTTAGGCATATCAGCAAGCGCCTTGTCGCCAAAGTCAAGCTCCTTTTCCACAGCTTCCGCCGCCACACCGCTAAAGCTGCCGTCAAGCAATTTCCTGCCGTTGAGCAGCACTTCCGCCGTAAAGTTCAGCGATTCAAGCCTGTTCGACTTGATGTAGTCGTTCAGGGCAATCAGCACACGGCTTGTCAGCGCCGTTGACTGCCAGTAACCTTTCCGAGCCTTCTGCAATTTAAGCAGCTCCCAGACAAGGTGCTGGTTGATATCGTCCTCCGTGTACAGCTGCGTAAAGAGCTGCAGGAAAAGTGCGTAGCTTTCCGCGTCCCCGTTGAAGAAGCACCAGTAATGCCTGCCGGATTTCGGCGTAATGTCAATGCCGCGGGTGGTCAGGCGCGTAAAGCGGCGGAGCATTTGTGCCACTTCCTGGGCCTGCTCTCTTTTACCCATGTTCAGGTAACAGAGACCGCAGAGCGCAAGCGCTTCCACATCCGCATTCTCAGCGGAAACAATGTCAGAAAGCACAGCTTCGCTCACAGTGCCTCCTATGCGCTGCGCCGCATAATAAGCATAAGCCGCGTAATACAGTCCCCATGCAGAGCTGCCGCTCGCACTGCCGCTCATCTTGTCCGCTTCCCTCACGAGGTAGGAGGCAAGCTTCGCCTTGTTTATCTTGCCGACGGGCACGCCGTTCTGCTCTGCAAGCGCAATGATTTCCGCAATGCGCATGGACACATACGCGCTGCTCTCGCTGCCGTCAGGCCAGTAGGGGAAGCCGCCATCGCTGCGCTGTACAGGTGCCCAGGAGCGGATTTCCTGCTCGGCAACACCCTTGGGATATTTCACCTCGCTGTTGAGTCCAAAAACTTTTATGTAGTCGCCAAAGGCAACGAGGGGCAGCACCGCCGCAGAACGCTGTTCCATGCAGCCATAAGGATAATGGAACACATAGTTCACTGCCTCGCGCAGCACGCCGAGCCTTGTGGGGTCAAGCTGCACATAGAGGCTGCCGCGTCCGTCCTCGGCTCCGCCCGGCAGGACAATCTTTTCCTGCCCATCACCGGCTTCGCGCACACTGCCCGTCGTGGTCACAGTCTCAAAGATGTACGGCTTTTCTATCTGGAGCGGCAGCACAATCTTCTCGTTTACCTCTTTGCTCCGCACGGTAAATTCAACTGTAATCCAGCCGGGTTCAAGCGCCTGCACGTTGAACATGAGGGCGTTTGTCTTCTGCCCGCCTACAGAGATTTTCTTGCTTGCCTTGCCAATCACCGCCGCCTTGCCGGGAAGCTTCTGCACGGCGTTCTTGTCCTGCACCTCGCCGGTCTTTTCAATGCCTTCAAAAAGCGCGAGGTCTATCGTCACCTTCTGAGATTTCTTGCCTATGTTTGAGATGGTCACGCCAAGCTCGCCCTTGTCATCAAGGCGCAGCTCGCGGGGAAGCACGGGGCGCACGGAAATCGGTTCCGCCACCTGCATCTCGTCCTCACTCAGGGCAAAGGTATCTCCCTGCATACCCACGGCTGTCAGGCGGTAGGCGGTGAGGGAATCAGGCACCGTAAAGGTATACGTCACCTTGCCTTTCTTGTCGGTGACGAGGGCGGGAGCAAAGGCTGCCGTTGAAGCAAAGTTCTTCCGCACCTTCATGTCTGCTTCAGAGTCATCGTCAGTGGTAACGCCCATGGCAGCCACGGGTGCTTCCATATCATCCATTGCGGCTCCGTTCACCGCCATACTCTTGAACATACGCACAGAAGCAGTAGAGCCAGTATCATACAGCACGGCTTCCTCTTCTGCCTCTTCAACCTCCTGAGCCTGCGCTATGAGCAACGAGCGGGAATCGCCGCCTCTGGCGTAGTTGGGGAAGCGGTACTGCGCATAGAAGTAATCCACGGGGTCTTCCACATGGTAATTGATCAGATCAAGCACGCCGCGGTCAACAGCGAGGAAGGTGATCTCCGCACCGGGCACAGCCTTGCCATCGCGCGTTGCCTGCAGGGTAATCTTTGCCTTTTCTCCCGGCTGGTACGAGGGCTTGTCCGTCTTGATTGAAATGTCAAAACGCTTTGCCTTGGAGCTCACCGTAAGCGCGGTAACGCCAAAATAGCTCTTTGGCTTGTCCAGATCGGCAGAGCTGGTGCGCTTTGCAGGATCCCCTTCGCCCCGCACGGAGAAAGATGAGAGAGCCACATAGATGACGGGCACAAAGTCCTTTTCAATCTTCACATTGACGACGGATGTAGGCGCGTCAACATCGAGCACCTTTTCGGACACAATGCCCTCGCGCTCGACCGAGAGCAGATACTTGCCCTTGGGCAGCTCGCTCTGGAACATAATCTGCGCGGTGTCACCAACCTCGTAGCTTTCCTTGTCGGGGGTAAGCTTTATCTCCTGACCGTCACCATTGCGCCAGTACCAGTCGCTGCTCGTCACATAGAAGGTCGTTTCGGTGATGACGGGATTATCGCTTGCATCCTTTGTCTCAAGGCGCAGGATATACGCCCCACCCTCAGGCGGAGTCACAGAAAGCGAAAGCACCTTGCCGCCAGAAGGCAGGGGGACAGTCCGCTCTTCCTCGGTGATCATCTCCTTTTCGTAGTCCGTATAGACATAGCCGTTTTCGGAAATGTGCTGCACGCGCTTCCAGTTTTCCCTCTGGAGCGTGAGCTTTGCCTCCTTGCCCTTGGGCAGGTCTGTTGCGGCGGGAGCCTTTTCCGCAGGAGTAAGCGTGATGTAGTCAAAGTTCAGCGTCTCGCCCTTCTTGGGGAAGCCGTTCTTGTTCTTGCTGCCGCTGATGCCAAGGTAGAAGCGCGCAGGGTGCACAAGCACGCTCGCACTAGTGCTCACTGCCTGATTGCCGCTATCCACCACCTGCGCTTCCATGCGGTAAGTCCTAGGCGTTCCGGCAAAATCCTCTTCCGTCGTCTGGGAAGTGCTCGCCTTGCCATCAGCATCGAGCGCACCCTTGTCGTTGCCGAGGGACTTTTGACCGTAGTATGTGCCGCTGACGGGACCAAAGCGGTAGTCTTTGTATGCCTTAGCTACAGGTCTAAAGCTTGCCGCCTCGCTCGTCCAGCGGGCTGTGAACGTACTGTCAGACATGCTGCCGCCGCCAAGGTAATTCGCGCTGATTTCCGCCGTTATGCCGTCCCCGCGGTAATACGTGCCCTCAGGGATGGAGGCATGCGCCTCGAAGCGGAGCTTTTCAAAGAACTGCACCTGTATGTCGCAGGTTTGGGTAACAGAGTTCCCGTTGCAAGTGCGCGTGTAATACAGCTGGTATGTTCCCGGCTTTAAGTCTGAGGGAATAGTGAAGCTGCCGGAAGCACCGCCGTTTGCGGAAAGCTTTCCCTTGTCGCTGTAGTAGGTCTTGCTGTTCCGCCACGAGTTGTCCTTGAACTCAACCGTGTAGTTCGCTTCCTCGCCTGAAACGGTCTTGTATTCGCCGTTCACCAGGTTGCGGTCAATGACGCGGTAGGTCACAGTTTCGCCCGGCTTATAGAGCCCGCGGTCGCTAAAGACAAGCGCCACCATCTGCGGGTCTTCCGCAGTGGCAATGGAGCTGCCGGAGGATGCATAGCTCCGTATGATGCGCACAAAGTTTGAACCGGGGGCAAAGCGCACGCGGTCATCCGCCGTCTTTGCCTCAAAGAAGAACTGCTCGTTATAGCCTATGCCTTTCAGCTGCCGCGGCTCAAAGGCAAGCTCCGCAATGCCATCCTTATTTGTAACGGCAGTGCTGTAGACAGGAAAGCCCTTCTTTGCTGAGCCGGAAGCGGCAAGCGTTCCCGTAAGCCTGTCCGCAAAGGAGGCATCAACAGGAACAGTGAACGCGCTCACCGTTGCGCCGGGCACTGCCTTGCCGGTCTTCAAATCCGTCACGAGCACGACGGCGCGATTATAGGCGTAGCGGGTCGTAACGCCGAGGTTCGTCACCTGTATGACCTGCTCGTTCGTAATATTGTGCTGCTGGGTCTGCTTTTCCTTGGTGCGCCAGTCAGTCCAAGAGTATTCGTAGACGATATCCGAAGTAAAGCGGACCGCACCCCTGTATTCACCGTTCACGCTTTGCAGATATGGCGAAAGGTCAATGCGCTCTCTGATTTTTTTGTCCTGCTCAATCTTTGCAGGGTCCAGAGAGAAGCTCGCTCCCTTCAGGATGCTCGGCGAACCGTCCGCAAGCGTAAGCGGCTCAACGGCATACTTTGAGCCCGCCTTGATGTTCTGATGCTCAAAGACAATGGCGGGCGGAAACTGGGATTCCAGCTCCACAAAGCCGGAATTGGCAAAACGCGCATAGCTGCGGGCAGGGGGCACCGTAATCGTGTAGCTGTAGTCTTTGTCAAGTTTTCTTCCATATACATCGCTTACGCCGGAATCAACGGAAAGTGTGTATGTCGTATTGTAGGTGACGGGAAGCCCGTAGACTATCAGCAGCTGCTCGTTGAGCTTCAGGTTGTCAGCAGTGATTGCCGTTCCCAGACTGCTCTTGATATGCGTAGCGAGTTCCGCCTCGCTGTCCTGCTTGAGCGGGGACGTAAAATAAAGCGTGATGGGATTGCTGTATTCGTTCGCGTACCAAGAGGGATTTTCATTGATGCTCTTGATGGCGAATTTGACGAGCGTGTGGAATTTTTTCTCTCTGTCTGCCGATGTGGGATAGCAGTCCCTGTCAGCCATCGAGCCCTTTGCAAGCACGATGCGGATGTCGGTATCCTCCGGCGGACGCTGCTGCAAGGAGAGGCGCACGATGTTTTTATCTTCCTGCGCCGCCTCAAAGGGAAGTGCGCTGTTGCCCGCGAATACGCGGATGCCCTCTTTGACCACAGCGGCATTCACCGGCGCGTTGAAGTACACGGCGATGTCTTCGGCAATGGACGGGGGCACGCTGTCTGAGTTGACTGTATGCTTTTCCAGCACTTCGCCGTAACCGGGCTGTATGCGCGTAATCTTGAGTTCCTCGGTATGGAAGCGGAAGCTCAAATCCCCCGTAATCTGTTTGCCCTTGACGGAACGAAGGTCTTTGTTCACCGTCACGGTGTATTCTTTCTGCGGAATTGCCTCGTCAGAGCTTTCAAAGCTCAGAATGCTCGTGCCATACCAGCGGTATACCCCTTTGAGCGGGGGCGTAATGCTCAGCACGTCAGAGCTATTGCTTGGTTTGCCAAGCTCTTTGAGCGCTACCACCGGCTCGGAGAACTGCACCTGTATGGCAGGATATTTCACCTGCGAAGGCAGCTCATTCTGCGGCGTCATATTGATAACGTGGAAATCCTTCTCCGCCACCGTCTCTGCGGGAACCGTTGCCGCCGCAGCAGCAAAGGCTGACAAAATCATAAATTTAGAAAAACAGGATGTCTTTTTTGACATAAACACCGCCTTGCTAATAGTTTGTTACAATCTTAAAACACAGATAGACGCTATCTGGTTACAAAAAACAGTTTATTCCAGCCCCAGTTCCCGCCATATCTCATGGCGCTCATCGCTGGACAAGACGAAGGGGATGTACGGGGACAGGTCGGGGTAGCCTTCCGTGTCTGGCTCAGCAACGGGGGAACGGTATTCAACGCCCCTTTGTTCAAGACGCTGGCGCAGTTCCGTAAACTGTGCCGCCGTACAGGCATGGTCTAAACGCAGGCTGCAGTTGCTGTCTATCTCCGAAACATACAGGCACAGCACTACGTGCAAGGCTTCCTCGCTGTTGCTCACGTAGGCCCGCACATCGTGTTCAGCCTCGTAGTACTCATACCACTCGGCGACGGGCTGCCGCTTTTTGCAGCAGACGCAGACAAAAGACATTATAATAAAAGAAAACAGCAAAAGCAACGCCGCGCGGCTATTCATTGCGCCTCCACTCCGCCGTCCTCAGCAGGCTGCCCTCGCAGAGCTTTCGGGCAGTGTAGATGACGCAGGGATGCCCGTCACAGCACCAGCGGTAAAGCTCTCCCGTGTTCGGGTTTACCAGCTCCCAGTCACCGTGCGGCATGGGCTCTGCAACAATGTCCGGCGAAACAAGCTCCAGAAGGGCAGACGCATCAGTCATATCTATCATATTGAGGGCTTTGAGGGAGTACATCTGCCAGCCAGCCTTTGCCTGCACAGGGGGCAGATAGCGGTCTGGCTGCTTTTTTACCCGCTCGTCATAGGCACGCTTTGCCTGCGGTACGAGTGCGGCATACTCCGCCTCCCTGCGCTGTAAAAGCTCCTCCCCGCGCCGCAGGACAGTGGCGGCTTCTTCATCGGAGAGAGGGACAGCTATTTCTGCCACAAGCTCGCAGGGGCTTTCGCTTGCCCCGCTCACCGTCACATCAGCTTCCGCCTTATTATAGTAGAAAGCTGTTGTGTACGGGCGATGGCTCACCTTGTACAGCTCATCGACAAAAGGCCGCGCCTCTTCCTCTGTGATTTTGCCTTCCAAAGCATCGAGCGCCTTGCGGTAGGCTCGGGTGATGAGCGCCACGTAATACACGCTTTTCATGCGCCCTTCAATTTTCAGGCTGTCAATGCCCGCCTTTTTCAAATCTGCAAGGTGGTCAACCATGCACAGGTCTTTTGAGGAAAGCACGGCGGTAAAATTATCTCCCTCGTAGACGGGGAAATATTCATCGGGCCTTTTGTGCTCGCGCAGGGCGAGGGCTCCGCTTTCGGCAAGGCGCTTTGCCTCTGCGCCGTCAAACAGCACATCGTAGTCCCAGCGGCAGGTATGCGAGCAAAAGCCTTCCTGCGCACTCCGCCCGTTCAGGTAGGCGCTCATCAGACAGCGCCCCGCATAGGCTATGCACATCGCCCCGTGCACAAAGCATTCGATTTCCATCTCAGGCACAGCCTGCTTTATCTCTGCAATCTCTTTAAGCGAGGCTTCCCGCCCCATCACCACGCGCGAAAAGCCCAGCGAGCGGTAGACTTTTACTGCCTCGCGGTTCATACAGCTTGCCTGCGTGGACAGGTGCAGCGCCGCATCGGGAAATTCTTTCTGCAAAAGCGGCACAATGCCCATATCCTGCACGATGAAGGCATCGATGGGATAGAGCTTGAAATAGGGTATCTGTTCGACAAATCTGTCTATTTCGTCATTGTGAAAGGCTATGTTCAGCGCACAGTGCAGGTGCCGCCCGGGGAACTGCTTTTTGAGCTCCCGAACAGCCTTGTATTCGTCTTCATAGAAGTTGTCCGCTTTGACGCGCAGGGAAAAATTCTTCAAGCCGATATAGGCAGCATCCGCGCCATACAGATAGCAATAGCGCAGTTTATCAACATTGCCGGCGGGTGAAAGCAGTTCCATATCAGTCCACCACTATGTCGTTTTTGCGGAGGATTTTTCTGCGTTCTTCCTTCTCTTCCTCGCTTTCGCTTTCCTCTCGCTTGTTGAGGAATTTGCCCACCTTTTCAATGGCAAGGTGAGACTCCGGCAGGAACTCGTCCGCCATCTGGAAGAGGAACATCATCTTGGGCCACAGGTCCAGTTCAACCGTGCCGCCCACGGACTGCACGATGTCCCGCAGCTGCTCTGCCTGCGAAACAAGCAGCTCTGCGCCGCCCATCTGTATGTACACAGGGGGGAAGGATTCAAACTTTTCCTTCACCGCCTGTAGGGGCGACACGAGGGGGTTCGCAAAGTTTGCGGCATAGGTGTACACGTCAACGGCGCGGTGCAGGTTCTCTCCGGCGAGAACCTCGTCCCTTGCCTTTTTATTTTTGATGAGCGGGGCGGAAGAACTCATATCAAGCCACGGAGAAAAGAGCAGGAGGTTGCACACGGCTTTCTTATACGCTTCGCTCAGGCGGAAGAGCACGGCAATGGCAATGCTCGCCCCGCTGCCGTCGGCGGCAAGCACTATTTCAGCCTTGTCCGCCTTCAGGTTTACGAGCTGTTCTTGGTAGACAGCGACAAAGACTGCGTAAACATCATCTATGGATGCAGGATACGGATACGTCGGCGGCAGGCGGAACTCCGGCACGATGACACGGCACGAAGCATCATGCGCCAAGGAAGAACAGAAATTCCGGTAGCTGTCCCGCGAACCTCCGGCAAACGAACCGCCATGCACATAAATAATCAGCTTTGTGGAAGAATAGAGCTCCGGCACAAGGATGTCGCAGGGAACGCCGCCGTAGCTGTGCTGGTCCCGCTCCACGTGATTAGGCAGAAAGACCGTGGCAAACGTCTCTTCTATCTTGGCACGGAAAGGTTCAATCTCCCCCAGAGGACTGAGCACGAGTGTCTTCACTTTCTTTACAGCAGCTTTACGGTTCGCATTCATACTCTAAGACTATAGCATATTATGCGCAGTATTGCCAGAGCGCAAACGACTTCTGACCTGCCGTAAAAAGGAACTATGTTAGCCTGCCACTTACAGCATCTTGTACCCAGCCTTCTCCACCGCCTTTGCAAGCTTTGCATCGCCTGCATCCTTGGTGAACTTGAGCAGGACCTCGCCCTTGTTGTGGTCGGGGCTTGCCTCCACAATGCCTTTGAGCTCTTCGAGGGCTTTCTTTACCCGAGCCTCGCAGTGCTCGCACATCATGCCCTCAACCTTGATTGTCCTTTCCTGAACAGCAGAATCTGCCATAGTGTCCTCCAACGACTTGTGAGCCAGTTTCAAAAGTATTAGCGGTCTCGGCTAAAAAAAAGCTTCCCAATGTG
>CAKZZK010000004.1 GCA_937885235.1 uncultured Treponema sp. | reverse complement strand
CGGGAGAAGAGGTGGTCAGCAGGGATTACGCGGAGCTTGTTTCCGTTCTGGAAAGCGCCTGTGGGGAAAGGAGCAAGCTGTGAAAGCCAAGCATGGTATATGGCTGGCGCTCGTGCTGCTTGCGGCTGTATTTGGATTGCTGGGCTTTTACAGCGCTCTGGCGGTGCGTTCCTACAAGGTGGAGACAGATAAGCTTTCCTCTCCTGTAAGGCTTGCGCTCATCACGGACCTTCATTCCTGCCGCTACGGGAAGGAAGAGCAGGTCCTTATAGATGCCGTTGATGCGCAGCATCCTGATGCTGTTCTTTTAGGCGGCGATATCTGCGATGATAAGATTCCCGACACAAATGTTGATTATTTCCTGCGGGGCATTGCTCCTCGCTATCCCTGTTTTTACGTGACGGGCAATCACGAGTATATGGCGGGACGGGCTGCCTTTGAGCGGAAAATCAGCCTTTTCCAGCGCCATGGTGTGCGGATCCTTTCCGGTGAGGGCGTTGTGCTTGAATGTAGCGGCAGCAAAATCTGTATCTGCGGGGTGGATGATCCTGATTTTCGTCTGCTTTCTGGCGGCAAGCGGAGGCACCTTGGCAGGGAGGAGATGACGCCCCGCTTTCTTTCCCAGCTTGCCGCGGCGGAGCGCTTTGCTTCTGAAAGCGGCTGTTACAGCGTTCTGCTTGCACATCGTCCCGAATATGCGCCTGACTATGCAGCCCGCAGTTTTGACCTTGCGCTCTGTGGCCATGCCCACGGCGGTCAATGGCGCATCCCCTTCCTCATCAACGGCGTGTTTGCTCCCAATCAGGGCGTCTTCCCCAAATATGCAGGCGGGCGCTATGATTTTGCCCGCTCCACGGTGATTGTGAGCCGCGGTCTTGCCCGTGAGTCCACACGGCTCTTTCGCTTTTATAACCGTCCAGAGCTCGTGATTGTGGATATAGGGAAGTTCTAAATGATTTCCTGCATTGTCTCCGTTGCTCCGCTTCGTGTTATGAGGAGCTTTCTCTCCGCGATTTTCGCGACAAAGACTTCATCGTGGCTCACTGCAAGGAGGGCGCAGTTCAAGGAGCTGAGCTGATTTTCTTCTGTGGAAATATCAGAAAGCCGTTCCGGTATGCTTCCAAGCCGGTAAAATGTGGAAAGTACCTCCCCTTTTTGGTTTTCATCGCATTCCAAAGGAAGATACATCACTTCATCTGAACGTCCTGCGGCAGCGGTAACGGAAAAGCCTTCTTTCCGTCTGAGCGCTTTTTTACCGCGGCTCGGTCCTTGCCGCTTATCCGCGAGACATCGATTTTCCGCTGCTCCCCGCAATGACGGTCCAGCCGTCCTGCATGCATAGAGAGAAATCATCGAATAAGACCGCCTGTGAATTGCGGTATGAAAAGGAAAGATGGGTGATTTGCACCATAATAATTAATTATATCATATATCTCCAGAAAAATTGACCTTGTAGTGTATTTACGGTAGATTAACGTGATGGGTAAAGCGATGTCGAATCATATAATACTCTTTGTGCCCATCAAAAGGAGACATCATGGCAAAAAAGAAAGGCTCCATCGCCTACAAGTGCTCGTCCTGCGGCTACACACAGCCCGGCTGGCTTGGCCGCTGTCCGCAGTGCGGCGAATGGAATACGCTTGAAGAGTGCATCACAGACCCGAACAGCACGGCGGGTAGCAGGAAGCCCGACGGGAGCAGCGTCAAGGCAAAACCCGTCCCCCTTGCGGAGGTGGAACTGCAGGAAGAAGGGCGGATTTCCGCGGGCGACAGGGAATTCAACCGCGTGCTCGGCGGAGGAGCTACCAAGAGGAGCGCCATCCTCATCGGCGGAGAACCCGGCATTGGAAAGTCTACGCTGCTGCTCCAAACCGCAGCCGCCATGCTCAAAAACAAGGCGGGACAGGTGCTCTACGTGTCAGGCGAGGAATCCGCCTCGCAGATAAAGGGGCGGGCACGGCGGCTCAAGCTCAAAGTGGACGCGGTGAACATCCTCTGTACGATGCGGCTGGAAGATATACTGGACGCGCTTGACAGCCTTTCCCCCGCAATCGTCATCATCGATTCTATTCAGACCGTCTATTCCGTGGAAGCGGGGCTCATTCCGGGCACGGTGAACCAGCTCAAATACTGCGCGAACGAGCTTGTCGGCTGGGTAAAGGAGCGGGACAGCGTGCTCTTCATGACGGCGCACATCACAAAGGACGGCATGATTGCGGGTCCCAAAAGCTTGGAGCACATGGTTGACACGGTCATCAGCTTTGAGCGGAGCAACAACGATGATTTCCGCTTCCTGCACGCGCACAAGAACAGGTTCGGCTCGGTGAATGAACTGGGAATCTTCCTCATGGAGGAGGACGGGCTCAAGACGGTGACTGATCCCAACGCCATTTTCATCACCAAGCGGGAACATGGCACGCCCGCGGGCATTGCCTGTGTGCCCGTCTTTGAAGGAAGCCGTGTCTTTGTGGTTGAAATACAGGCGCTCACGGTGCCCGCGAAAGGCTCGCTCAACCGCGTCTATTCAGACCGCATAGACAGCGCGCGGGTTAGCCGTGTGGCGGCGGTGTTGGAAAAGCGGGCGGGAATGAAGTTCAGTGACCAAGACATATATATCAATGTGGCGGGAGGGGTGCGCCTTGGGGAAAGCGCCATAGACGCCGCGCTCGCCGCCGCACTCTATTCCGCACGGACTGACCTTCCGCTCCCCGAGCAGACAGTCATCGTGGGAGAACTGAGCCTTGCGGGCGAAATCCGCCCCGTCACCAAGCTCAAGGAGCGCATAAAAGCTGCAAAGGAAATGAAGTTTACCACGATTGTTGCCCCCGAAGGCGAGCGCGGCACCACCATCGTGGCAGACGTGAAATCGCTTGTCAAAGCATTATTTGCAGCCTAATATCTTTTTGTATGAGCTGCGGCCTCTTGACAGATATAAGCTTCCTTAAAAGTGAGCTTGAATCGACCTTCGTGCTTGTCCGTGGACATTCGTGCACATCGCCGTGGATATTTGTGCACATAGCCGTGGGCATTCGTGCACATCGCCGTGGATATC
>CAKZZK010000003.1 GCA_937885235.1 uncultured Treponema sp. | reverse complement strand
AACTTTGCAGGCTATGTTCTTTCAAAAGCGAATTTATTTAGTTCGTTTACTATAGCTTAAAACATCTGCCTCGTAGGTGTCGTCACTCCCTTACGGGAGTGTGAATTGAAACATAATCCTCATAATTAATCTTAATCTCATTTTTGTCACTCCCTTACGGGAGTGTGAATTGAAACTAGCATAGAAAGGGAGCTTGGAACAGGAAACAACACGTCACTCCCTTACGGGAGTGTGAATTGAAACTTCAGACACTTCTTTCAGGAACGCAGATACTTTCCGTCACTCCCTTACGGGAGTGTGAATTGAAACGCTTTTCACGATGACAGAAAGCTGCACTTCCACGTGTCACTCCCTTACGGGAGTGTGAATTGAAACTCAAATTATGAAAATTGCGGTAGTTGAAGATACGTCACTCCCTTACGGGAGTGTGAATTGAAACAAGGTATGGACTAATGGCTTTTACATGGCTTTGCGTCACTCCCTTACGGGAGTGTGAATTGAAACCACGCTCCAGAAAGCATATATCGACGAAAAAGACGTCACTCCCTTACGGGAGTGTGAATTGAAACTGCATCGAGCCCCGAAGGGCGGCTTCCGTCTCGTGTCACTCCCTTACGGGAGTGTGAATTGAAACCAAAGCGTCTAGTTTATCCTTATTGTTCAATTCCGTCACTCCCTTACGGGAGTGTGAATTGAAACTTTGAATCTCCTAGAAGTTTCAACATCAACTTGTCACTCCCTTATGGGAGCGTGAATTGAAACTTTTGATTTCGTTGTAGCAGTAGCTCTTGCTCATAGATGATATCTCCAGTCCGAACTAAAACCGCTTGCACGAGCGGATACAGAGAGCAAACGGATTCTACACGCCCTGTTAGGGATGCCAGAAACAGTTTTCCTTACTGCATTGTCAAACCGATGTGCTAAATTCACAGCTCCCTGCCAACGTTGCGAAAAAAATTCATTAATTCCTTTTTCGCTTCTTGTATCGACCTTAGAGAAACTCCATCTTTTACTTTTAGTTGTCTGGCATATAGCACCCTTTTTCAGTTCACATTGAATCACTTTCTTTAACAATATCAACTAAACTCACATAACCAATGATGACAAAAGCCTTGTAATAATAGCCTTTCTTATTTACTTGCGGCTACAGTCTTTTTTTCGTAATCCTCCATTATATCCATCCTTCAACAAATTTCTTTCTTCGGTCCCTGTTAAGTATATTATCTCATATTTATCTTAAATTTTCAAGGATAATTCAAAAAAATTATCATTTCTCTTTTAACAGAGGGCGAGCCGATGCCGCTTCTCTCAAAATCGCGAATTTTTGCGACAAATTCCCTTACGAATAATATAATTTTTGCAAGATTTATGCAAAAAATATTGACTAAATGCAAAATTATACATATACTACAGGCAGAAATGACAAAGAGGTCAGAATCTCTTTGTCTTTTTTTATTTTAACGCAAAGAGGACAAGACTGATATGAAAAAATTACTCGCAGGCATAATGACCACCGCCGTGATGGTGGCACTGATGGGATGTACACCGAAGGCAAAGATAGAAATCAATTCCGAGGCAGACCTTGCGGACAAAAAAATCGGCTGCCAGGCAGGGACGACGGGGGAAATCTACATTCAGGAAAATCTCCCCAACGCCCAGTACAAGTCATTCAAGACAGGCATCGATGCCGCGCTTGACCTCAAGAACAGGGCTATTGATGCCGTGGTGCTCGACGAGCTTCCCGCAAAGGAAATTGTCAGGCGCAACCCCGACCTCATGATTGCTGACGTGCAGTTTGCCACGGAAGAATACGCCATCGCCGTGCGCAAGGGCGACAGCGCACTGCTTTCTTCTATTAATAAGACAATTGCGGCAATCAAGTCTGACGGAACCTATGAAAAGATGATAAACGCCTACATGCCGGTAGACGGCAACATCAGCACGCTGTCTGTTTCAGGCGGTGCCAGTTCCTCAGACATCGTGAAGATGGGCACCAACGCAGCATTTCCTCCCTTTGAGTATACGCTCGGTACAAAGGTGGAGGGCTTTGACATCTACATGAGCGAACTGATCGCCCGCGACTATGGCAAAAAGCTTCAGGTTGTGGATATGAATTTCGACGGACTCATCGCTGCCTTGCAGTCAGGCGCTATAGACTTCATTGCTGCCGGCATGAGCGCCACCGATGAACGGCGCAAGAACGTGGACTTTTCGGAACCGTATTACACATCAAACCAGGTCATAATCATCAGAAAGTAATATGTGGAATACGTTCTACAATACCATGATAGCCCAGGGCCGCTGGCTCCTCATTCCGCGCGGACTGGGCACCACGTTGCTCATCGCACTCTGCGCCGTGTGCATAGGCTCGGTGCTCGGCTGTAGCTTCGCGCTGTTCAAGCTTTCGGGAAACAAGGTACTCCGCGCAATTTCTTCTATATATACCACCATCATACGCGGCATTCCGATGGCAACCCAGCTCATGATATTCTACTTCGTCATCTTTTCCCCGCTCGGTATGAGCAACGCGGTGCTGGTGGCCATCATTGCATTCGGCATCAACTCAGGAGCATACTGCACGGAAATCTTTCGAGCGGGCATTCAGGGTGTAGACGCAGGGCAGATGGAAGCAGGCCGCTCACTGGGGCTGTCATGGGGACAGAGCATGGTAAAAATCATTATGCCACAAGCCTTCCGCGTCATCATCCCTACGTTTACAAGCGAATTCATCACGCTCATCAAGGAAACATCGGTGGCAAGCTTCATTGCCGTTGTGGATTTGCAGAAGGCATGTGACAATATCCGAAATGCCACCTACAATGCATGGATTCCGCTCCTTTCCTGCGCGGCAATCTATCTGGTGCTCACACTCGGACTGACAAAAATATTCTCCCTCTTTGAAAAAAGGATGGCGCGCAGTGATAGAAGTTAAAAACCTCGTCAAGAAATTCGGCGGAAACATCATTCTCAACGACATTTCGGAAAACATCAGCAAGGGCGAGAAGATTGTCATCATCGGTCCCTCAGGAGCAGGCAAAAGCACCTTTCTGCGCTGTCTGAACCTGCTCGAACAACCCGATGCCGGCCACATCTACATAGACGGTGAAGATATCATGGACAAAAAGACTGACATAAATATGCTGCGCCGCAAGGTGGGCATGGTCTTCCAGCACTTTAACCTTTTTCCCCACCTCACCGTGCTCCAGAACATCACTCTTGCCCCTCTCACGCTCAAGATGCAGAGCAAAGAAGAAGCAGAATCCGCCGCCATGGAGCTGCTCGGACGCATAGGCCTTGCCGACAAAGCGCAAAGCTACCCTTCCCGTCTTTCCGGCGGTCAGAAGCAGCGCATCGCCATCGTGCGCTCGCTTGCCATGAATCCAGAAGTCCTGCTTTTTGACGAACCGACAAGCGCGCTTGACCCGGAGATGGTTGGCGAAGTACTTTCCCTCATGAAGGATGTTGCGGCAGACGGTATGACGATGGCTGTCGTCACCCACGAGATGGGCTTTGCCCGTGAAGTCGCAACGAGAGTCCTCTTCATGGACGGCGGCATCATAGCAGAAAGCGGCAGTCCACAGGAAATCTTCCAGAATCCCAAATCAGAGCGCTTGCAGCAATTCTTGCACGCCATATTGTAGGGTTTTACCGCTACCACTGATATAACACTTGTAAGCTATTAGACTTACATCTTACACAAATCCACAAGCTCCCGATACACCTCACCAAACGGTCTCCCCGTCTTCCGCGCGATTTCCGCCACGCTTTCGTATTCCGGCGACACACGGCTGACGCTGCTGCCCGTCACTGATTTTGCGCGGATTTCGCCATAGGGGGTGCTGACGGAAATCTCTTTGCGGCTCAAAACCGTGCGCTCCATTGCCACGCGCCTGATGCCGATGGTCGTGGTATGCGTGAAAATAATCCGTTCCATCTTCTCGCGCTCTGCTTCCGTACAGATAACGGTGAGCAGGTATGCGGGGCGATTTTTCTTCATAAAGCAGGGGGTGTAATGCACATCCCGTGCACCAGAAGCGAACAGCTCTTCCATCACAAAGCCCAGTGCCTCGCCGGTACAATCATCGATATTCGTTTCGAGCTTGCAGATGGTATCGCTCAATGTTGCTGATTCCTCTATAATAATCAGCGCACGGACAATGCTTGGCCACTTATACTGGCGCTTCCCTGCTCCCATGCCAATTTTTTGTATAATGAACCGTGCGGGAAGATGAGAGTCCGTCATCACCGCAGCGACGAATGCCGCGCCCGTAGGTGTGACAAATTCACCATGCTCGTCCATGATGCGGAGAGGAAGATGATAGCGTTCCGCAATGTTTGCCACAGCGGGAACAGGGATGGGCAGGATTCCATGCTGGCAGCGTACAGTGCCAGTTCCCTCATTTAAAAACGGCACATAGACGCGCTCCACATGCAGACTGTCAAAGCAGACGGCAAGGGCAATCACATCGACAATCGAATCAAGCGCGCCCACTTCGTGAAAATGCACTTCTTCAAGCGCTACGCCGTGAGCCTTGCTTTCCGCCTCCGCGATTATCTGGAAAATCTTGTGTGCAAGAGCCCGCGCTCCCTCGCTCATCTGCGTCTTGTCTATCAGCGCAAGCACATCGGCAAGATTTCTGTGCTCATGGTGGTGATGCTCGTGATGATGTTTTTCTTCATCGCCGTGTTCATGCCCGAACAGATAGTCCATATCATGGTCATGGTTTTCAATATCGGCGTCTAAAATCACATTGAAGTCCGTGCAGTCAATGCCATTCTTGCTCACGCGGCTTATCTCAGTGCGGAAGCCCTGCACGGGAACAGATGCCAGTGCAGCCTGCAAAGCCTCGCCGTCCGCGCCCGCATCAAGCAATGCCGCCACAGCCATATCGCCGGAAATTCCGGCATTGCATTCAAGATATAAACTTCGTCCAGACATTAAATCACCTCTCTTTACCATGTTCAGCGAGCCTGTTTATCTGCGTGGCAATGTAACCGGCACCATAACCGTTATCTATGTTTACCACGCTGATTCCGTTCGCACAAGAATTTATCATCGTGAGGAGCGCAGAAAGCCCTCCCAGACTTGCACCATATCCCACCGACGTGGGAACAGCCACCACAGGGACTGCCACCAGTCCGCCAATCACGCTTGCAAGCGCCCCTTCCATTCCGGCAATCGCAATGACGCAGTTCGCCTCGTTAAGAACATCAATCTTAGAAAGCAAGCGGTGAATGCCGCTTACCCCCATATCATACAGGCGGATTGCACGGCTGCCGAAGAATTCAACGGTCTGCGCCGCCTCTTCCGCTACGGGAATATCCGCCGTCCCCGCTGTACAGACCGCGATATTTCCAATAAGCTGTCCCTGCTGCCCGTTTCGGACAGTGATGAGTTTAGAAACCGCGTCATAGCGGGCGTTGCCCAGAACGCTTTTTACCAGCTCAAACTGCTGCGGCGTTGCCCGGGTTCCCATCACTTCACCGTTCGCCTCAAAGAGCCGTGTAAAAATAGCTTTAAGATAGGCATCATCTTTGCCCTGACAGAACACCACTTCGGGAAAACCGGTGCGCTTGCGCCTGTCTGTATCAAGCTTGGCAAAGCCCAGTTCATCGTAGCCGCTCATACTGTGATGTAGTGGGGAATTATATCTTCATAGCTGCCGTCTTTCAGCAAAAATCCGCCGGGAATTCTTCCAAGCTGGACAAAGCCTAGTTTCTTATACAGCTGTAGTGCAGGTGCATTGGAAGCGACCACCGCATTGAACTGCAAAATCTTAAAGCCCAGTTCCCCAGCCTTTTTTATGCTTTCCTTGACAAGGAATTCGCCTATGTGCATTCCGCGTTTGTCTGCTTTGACAGCATAGCTTGCATTTGCTATGTGCCCGCATCTTCCCACATTGTTTGGATGCAGGATATAGAGCCCCACCTCCTCATCGTTGGCAGAGTCCACCGCTATTCCGGTAAAGGACTGGGAAGAGAAAAAACGTTCGCCGCTTTCTTCCGTAAGCTTTTCCATCTGCGGAAATGCCACACCATCTTCAACGACAGCATTCCAGATTCTGACTGCCGCGCTGATATGTTTTTTGCCATATTCTTCTATTATCATCATGCTCCTTTATCTTCATACAATTTTGCGCTATTGTCAAGCAAGAGACTAGGTCTGGCAGCAGCGATCGTCATCGGTTATCGCTATAATCATTCCACGCCGATGAACGCTGTCACCGATTTTTCTGGAGCCATGATGAGGGTGTCCATGAGTGTGAGGTTGATTTTATAGCACTGGAGCAGGGAAAAAAACTGTCGCTGCACGGAAAGCGGTACATCGCCATAGCCGGGGCTGTAGCGGGGATGCGTGCGGCGTCCCTGTGCCGCAGCCTCCTTCTTTATCGTATGGTTGAAGTCGTCCACGAAAGCTTCGATGAACATTGCACCCGCAGCCTGCATGACAGCGGAAAGCGCCCTGTCCTGCGCCTGCGTGCGGCGGATGAGGGAATCCACGGAGGCTCCTATGGTTGCGGCAAAGAGCAGCACTTCGGAACAGCCTGAAAGGTTTCGGGCCAAATCGTGGGAAGCAATGCTGATGCCGGCAAAAGAAACAGCGTCCTCCGCCACCGTCACCGGATAGCGGTCATATACGCATCTGGGAATGAGCAGGGGGTGCATTTCGGAACAGGCGCGGCGGATCATCCCGGCAATGCTTTCGTCAGGCGCCTGCAAGCGCGAGTAGCCCACATAACGCGCGACTTCTCTTTCATCGGGGACAATATCATCAGCTTGTTTATAGAAGAAAAAAGACACCCTTCATAATACGGCAGTCACACAGGGCTGTCAAGCCAGCGGATATTTCTATTATTCGTAAGGGAATTTGTCGCAAGAATTCGAAAGCGACTTTGTC
>CAKZZK010000002.1 GCA_937885235.1 uncultured Treponema sp. | reverse complement strand
CCACTTCTGCGCGGTCTTTACGTCCACGGGCTTTGGGTTCCGCAGCTGGGCATACGCGGGAAGCCGCTTGCCTATGGCATCGTCCAGAGTTGCGAGTTTCTTTTCCGCCTTGGCGAGGTCGTCGCCCGCTTTTTTGTAGCGTTCTTCATCGCGCTCCGCCAGCGTAAGGCTTCCCTGCCGTTCCAGCTCCTTGCGAGCCACGCTTATCTTTGTGCTGAGTTCCTGCACCTGCTGGCGCTCGCTGTCCGTCACGCCGTCAAGACGGAGGGCAGCCTCCGTGCCCAGCTGGTCAAGGAAGCCTCGGCTCCGCAGGGACTCGGAGTATTCAAAAGCATCCTCCTGCCTGTTGTTTTCCGCAGAGAAATCCACACCGTAATAGTAAAGGGGCAACGCTTGCCGCAGAAAATCCTCTTTCATAGAAGACATATCCTGCCGCGCCCGTTCCACCGTGTTCATGGCAAGGGAGAGCGTACTGCGAATGAAGTATTTGTCGGTCTCCTCAGAGCGGAACATCTTGAGGTATAACTCCTTTGCGGAGGACACAGTCTTTTTGATGAAGGACTGGCTTGGGGGATTGGAAAAAAGGATACCTTTTAACATACCGATTGAGTCTTTGTAACGAGAAGATTCCTCTATTCCCTTACAGGCTTTCTTCCAGTAGGTGGTGGCAGATTTGTAATTTCCCTGATTATAATAAAAGTTTCCTATACTGATATAAGATGATACTGTCGCAGGATGTTTTGTGCCTAGTACTTCTTCCCGAATAGCCAATGCTTTATTATAATATAATAAAGAGTTTCGATAATCTCCTTTGTAATTATAAAAAGTCCCCATATTGTTGTAGCCTGATGCCACATTGGGGTGCATTGTGCCTAGTAATTCCTCTTGAATAGTTAGTGCTTTGTCAAAATATATCAGCGCGCTATCGTAATCTCCTTTGTTGTTGTAGATTGATGCAATATTGCTGTAGGATAATGCAGTGTCTAGGTGTTTTGTGCCCAGAAACTCCTCTTGAATAGTTAGTGCTTTGTCAAAATATATCAGCGCACTATCGTAATCCTCCTTGTATAAATAGCTCGTTCCGATATTGAAGTAGCATAAAGCCGTATCGGGGTGTTCCGTACCTAATATCTTTTCCAGGATATACTGTCCTTTATTTAAATACATGAGAGCTTTGTCATAATCACCCTTGTCTTGATAGGTAAGACCAATATTGATGTAAGATGATGCTGTATCGAGATGATTCGAACCTAGGGTTTCCTCTTGAATAGCTAATGCCTTGTTATAATATAGCAGAGCATTGTCATAATCACCTTTGCAGTAGTAAGTTACCCCAACATTGTTGTAAGATGATGCTGTACGAGAGTGCTTCGGTCCTAGCACTTTCTCTTGGATAGCAAGAGCCTTAGTGTAATATAACAGGGCTTTGTTGTAATCTCCTTCATTGTAGTAAATTACTCCGATGTTATTGTATGATTCCGCTGAGGGTGCTCCGTGCCCAGTGTATCCTCCCGAATGGCTAGTGCCTTGGTAAGATATAGCAGAGCACTATCGTAATCACTTTTGTACTGATAGATAATTCCAATAACGTCGTAGGATAATGCCGTATCACGATGTCTTCGCCCTAAGACCTCTTCACGAACAGTCAATGCCTTGCTATAATAGAGCAATGCATTATCGTAATCGCCTTTATAATAGTAAATCCTCCCAATATTATCGTAGGATGTTGTCATATCAAGATGCTTCGGACCTAATACCTTCTCACAGATGGTTAATGCTTTTTTGTAAAATAATAGAGCATTATCATAATCTCCCTTCCCGCTATAAACATCCGCAATACTATTATAAACCATTGCTGTTTCAGAATGGTCTTCACCAAATTCTTTCTTGTAGTTCTCTAGCTGCCTATTGTAATACAATAAGGCATCATCATAATTCCCCATTGCAGAATAAACATACCCCAACCATGATTCTACAGCTGCTCTTATTAGAATATCTACATCAGCCTGTTTTTCATTGATTTCCAATGCCTGCTTGAAATGGGGCAGTGACTCAGTATAATTTCCTGAATTGGCATAAAGCCTGCCTTTGCGGAATTCCATTACAAAGAAAACATAGTTGTCAGCAGGATATGTGGCGCGCAGTTCATTCTCAAATGTGGATATGTATTCCAATGTGCAGTCGGAGCTTTCGTCACTCACGTAATCCAGTTGCTCCTGTAGTAACTTTGTCTCTCTGGATTGAGATACCAGAACAAATGGAATTAAAAAGCCAAGACACAAAAAAACAGCCAATTTTTTACACATAAACACTCCTGTTCAACGCAAATGCGGGAGTTTGCCTCAAAAAGCTAAAGGCTTTTACAAAGCAAACTCTACTCCATCAAGTAGGTAAAAAGTTAGAACCCTCTTATCGCCATCATGATTTCTGAGAAAACCCTTTCAAATTCTTCCTCTTTGTCCGCTTCAGAACCATTCAGTCCATTCAACGAAATAGTTTTTGTATCAATATCTTGATAACGTTCTCCTATCTTTTTCTGAATGTCGGTATTCTCAGGATAGTTTCTTGCAGCACAAATTATTATATCAGGCTGAAACTCATCTAAAAGATCAAGGCATTTTGTAATTTCTTGCTCGCCATCGCCATCTCCAGCACTTAAAATGCCAATGGTCTCAAAAGAACCAACAAAATACCCAATAATGTCATCATTCGTAAGAGGTGCCTCAGAATTTTTATTCAAAATTGAAGCAGCCGTTTTAGTGTATAACAAGTTGTTGTACTTATAATTTTTTGCCTCCAGCCGTCTTGCAATTTCCCTGATACACCGAGTTTTCCCAGTATTATCGAAAGCTGCAATTATACGAACCTTTCTTGTTGCCATAGTTTAATTCTCCTTATGGTTAAATTTTTTTTGCGATCGTTAGCAATTCAACAAAGTGAGGCCCATATTGCCCCCATTCATTCATATTTATGGAATTCTTTTTGTAATTTTCATAATTTGGAATATAAGGCTTCATACTCTTCCTTAAAGTATTTATTATAGGAAGTGGATTCTCTCCCTCCCGTTGAGCAATAACGTTGCCCGCAATAATTGAAACAATATCATAGGCTTCAACTACTTTAGCTATATCTTTATCTATATCTGACTTCATAAAAACTCCAAGTATATATCGTGAGCAGTCCTGCCCGCCGACCTGCATCGTCCGGCGGGCAGCCAATATCCAAAGGCATCCCCGCCCGTCAGTTCGTGTACACCTCAAATGCGGCGTTGTAGCGGGCATTGTTCTTTATGTAAATCGTGAACAGCCCTGTCCAACGCGGGCGCCAAGAGCAATAGGCATCCCTGCCATAGCTTTCGTCATAGGTAATCAGATTGCCGTTCTGGTCATAGATATACAGGTCAAGATCTGCTCCATCGAGGGAGGCAACGCCAACTTCTGCCAAACGGTTTCCGTCAAAATACCACTGATACCACGTTACGCCGCCGTTTGCATAGGCAAAGTTTGACGCATACTGAGGACCGCCGGAGGCACCTCGCGTGGACTTCTTGATGGACTTTTCCACGTTCTTTGCCCAAGCAAGCAAGGTCTTGTCTTTGCCTGCAAGGTCGCGGGCGGCATCAACAAGCGCCTGTGCAGAGTAGTCCTTCGCTTTTTCTGTGAATGCACTGCCTTTGCTGCCTTCCTGCGTCGCCTCATAGCTGGCTTCCTGTATCTTTATCTGCGAAATCATTTCCGCAGCCTGCAAGAGCGCGGTGGGAGACTCATTTTTGTAGCCGTAGTCAGCAAGCTCGTGGGCAAGCTGCAGGGTTTTGACATCGCTGTTGCTCTCCGGCGCCGCTTCCTTCGTGCCCTGCGGACCTACCTGTCCAAAAACCATCGCCGCCCCTGCAAAGCAGAGTGCCAAAACCAAAAGTGCCTTTTTCATTTGTTCCTCCTGTGTTATCACAGTAAAATTTTGTTGTTTTTGGCGAAAATAGCACAAAAACACAACCATCTTGCACAATCTTACTGTATAAACCTGTAAAAAGCAAGAAAAGTTACAAGAAAATCACGATAATATTGTGGTTTTTGTGCAGGGAAGATGCCGGCAGCAGTCGCAATGGTGGATTAAACAAAAGCTATCAATCCGTATTTAGCTTATACAAACTTGTGCGTATTGTACTGTCTCAGTACGCTTTATTGCCTATCCGGGGAACACAAACAGGCAGTACACGGTACTCAATATGCTAATTCGCGGTACAGAAAATGCGCCTGAGAGGGAGTATACTCCAGCTAGATTGTTCCATCAATCCATCTAGGAAGTTCATAAAATCTAATTGGGAAGATATGTGCATTTAGGAAGATGAGCGGCAAACACCGCAAAAGAAAACCGATATGGGGAAAGCTATATATTTTAAAGATAATGCGAATAAAATTATGAAAATAAACTGCACTTGGTATTTCTAATGAATTTATTGTAAAAACCTTCAAAACTATGCTATACTTTCATTATGGTACAAGAGAAGTTCAAGAACGAAGAGGAATTCGCCGCTCTGGCGAACTCACGAGCAAGGAGGCAGGGCTTATGCAGACAAGGAAATCACTTTCAGCAATCAGCGCGGACCGCGAGCTCTGGATAGCGCAGTACCGGCAGGAGATATTCGAGCGCGACCGCATCTCTGGTCTTGCCGCCGCAAAAGAAGCAGCTGCATTTGCCGAAATCGATGAGGGCTTACTCTTATAATTTTGTTATTCAAGCCAATTTCCTATCCAAAACAACAAGTTAATAATGTAAAATTTATCCCCCCGCTGGTGCATTCTATAAGATATGCCTGAACCCTTACGAGACATATTTATAAAAAACCTTAAATTCTACCGAAAGCAGAAGAACCTTTCGCAGGAAAAGCTGTCCTATGCCATCGATATGAGCATGAACTACATAAACCAGCTGGAGAACAAGAATTCCTTTCCCCCGCCGGAGGTCATCGACAAAATGGCTTCCGTGCTGGAAATCCGCCCCGCACAGCTTTTCGACGAGAACGCCAGTCCGCAGAACATAGCGAGCACCGACCGCGAGCGCTTCATAGCGGACATCGTAAAGCAGCTGCACGAAGCTGTCAAAGAAGACCTGAGCAACGGCGTGACGGCGGCACTAGGGAAAATCTTCAAGTAAGCAGAAGCGGACTTCCCTGCAGGCTGATGCACAGCATCATTTTATCACACACAGGTGAATTTTGCTTACTTTTACACACCGCTGTGTATTTCATAGAAGAAAACCACAGCTGTGTTACATTTTAGGCATGGATTTTTGGGAGCATGTTGACTTGATTTGTGAATACAGGGGCATTCCGCGCAAAGAACTGGCATACAAGGCGCAGTTTTCGGTCAACTGCATCTCCACAGGAATAGCCCGCAACAGCATGCCCTTTGCCGATGTTGCCTGCCGCATTGCAAAAGTACTGGGCGTGTCCGTTGAATATCTGGTGACGGGGGAAGCTTCTGCAGGAGAACTCGGCGGCGCAGGCAAAGAGGGGCAGCTTCTGCAAAAAATCATAGCAGACAAGAAGGACCTGCTCTACAAATACGCGGGAGTCTTCGAAGAACTGGACAGCATCCCCCAGTCCCAGAGAAAGCCCCTCCTTGTCTATATCCACGAACTGGCAGGAATTTTTGATTGACCCTAGCCATATTCGCACTTATAATAATATCTTATGAGTTTTATGATGATTTTTGAATTACTGATTGTTTTGGGTGCGCTTTACGTGGGCTCGCGCTATGGCAGCCTTGCGCTCGGCGCAATTTCCGGCATTGGACTTTCGGTTCTTGTGCTCGTCTTTGGCATGAAGCCGGGAAATCCGCCTACCGATGTCATCTATATTATCATCGCGGCAATCACCTGCGCCGGCATGCTGCAGGCTTCCGGCGGTATGGAATGGATGATTCAGATTGCCGAAAAGGTCTTGCGAAAGCATCCCAACCAGATTATTTTCCTTGCCCCGCTGTGCACCTTCTTTTTGACCGTCCTTGTGGGAACAGGACACGTCGTCTATACGCTCATGCCGATCATTGCGGATATTTCGCTGAAAAAGGGCATCAGGCCGGAGCGCCCCTGCGCTGTCGCCTCTATCGCAAGCCAAGTGGGCATCAGCTGCTCGCCCATCTCTGCAGCGGTTGCCTCTTTCGTTGTCATTTCCGGTACGAATAACTTCACCGTCAACAATGTGCAGGTGATTGCAATCACCATTCCCGCCTGTCTGTGCGGCATTTTGGCAGCAGCGCTTATTTCCTACAAGCGCGGAAAGGATTTGGACAAGGACCCCGAATTCCAGGCCCGCCTTGCGGACCCGGAGATGAAGGAGTATATGTACGGCTCAACCGCTTCCGTCTTAGGGAAAGAGGTTTCCAAGCAGGCAAAGCTTTCCGTGTTCATCTTTCTGGCGGCAATCGGCGTCATCGTCATCTACTCGTTGTTCCAGATTTTCGGCTTTGACATCCGCCCGCGCTTTACCCAGACGCTTGCTGATGGCACGGTGAAGACCACGAGGCTTGCGATGAACCTCATCATCCAAATCGTCCTGCTTACGGCGGCAGCGTGCATCATCATTTTTGCAAAGGCTGAGCCCAAAAAGGCGGTAAGCGGCGCTGTCTGGCAGAGCGGAATGGTCGCGGTCGTGGCAATCTACGGCATTGCATGGCTTGCCGACACGTATTTTTCCAATTATATGAGCGTCATCGAAAGCGGGCTGACCGGCATTGTGGAAAAATTCCCGTGGATGATAGCCTTTGCCTTCTTCGCGGTGAGCGTCCTGATCAACTCGCAGGGCGCGACGCTCGTTGCAATGCTTCCGCTTGCATACAAACTGGGTATTCCGGGACCAATCCTTTTGGGCGTTATGCCAAGCATCTATGCGTATTTCTTTATTCCGAACTACCCGTCAGACATTGCCACAGTAAACTTTGACCGCTCCGGCACGACAAAAATCGGCAAATACCTCTTGAACCACAGCTTTATGCTTCCGGGACTGACGAGCGTCATTGTCTCCACTATCGTGGGGTCCATTTTGGTCAGGATATTCTACTAGCAGGCAGGGGATAACGCTGAAGAAGCATCTTTCATGCATTCGACGCGCTGCCATAAAACAGAGATATCCTCAGCCTCCACCTCGCGGCGGCCAACACGGGCGGCTATCTCCTGCGGGCTGTATTTGTCTTCTGGGTAAAGCAGGACCACGGAAGCATCGCCGTCATGCAGGAAGTTGTGCTCGCCGAAATCCGTGTAGCGGGTGGCGCCGATGGAAATCAAAAGCTGCTCAGGGCGGGACGCCGCGTTCAGGTAGGCGTTTACGTCTTCCGCTGGACCTTCGTCGCGCTGCGTGTTGAGTTTTTCGATGAGCCAGCTGATGAGCTTTCCATATATGTAGCTGTAATCGCGCACCGCGCTGTCCTCGCCATAGGCGTGAACCTGCCCGCCGCGCACAAGGAAGCTGGCAATGCGGTAACGCTCCATGATGCCGGAAGAATCAAAGCTGTCTATGGGGAGCATGCGGAGAGCAAGCCCCTTGCTGCAGGCGCCCCAGTTCTTTTTCTCGCTGATTTTGCGCGCCCCGTCCTTGCGTATGGAGCAGTCATTCGATGCGACAAAGGCAAAGGGATGGAGCGATTTTACCTGTGTTCCCTCCCATGCCACATCGCACACGATGGCGCATTCTGGCTCTATCTGTAGCTTGCTTCCGCTGCCCTCGCTTGGGAGATAGATAATCCGCTCCCCGTCAAAGGGGTAAATGCCCAAAAACGAGGGCACCACCCCCTGAGAGCTGGGAATGTAGGTGGGGAAAAGCGCCTTGGGAGCATTCTGTTCTTTCGTCTTGATTGCAAGAAAATCGCGGGCTTCCCCCGCCTGCTCCAGATGGCCGGTAAAGTTTCCTGCCACGCCGAACGAGGGAATCTGGCGGAAATCACATGTCATAATGCTTGAACTCAACAGTCGTATCTTCCATGGAGAGCACGTCCAGCACTTCGTCCAGATTGTCAAGGTGCCCCAGCTTGGTTCCGTTTACAAAAAAGAATTCTGGAATCTCTCCATAAAAGATAATCAGATTATTGCTCTTGGTCAGAAACACATCACCGGGCACAACGTCTTTATGGGCCTGCACGTTCTGCTGGAACGCCTTGCCCGCAAGGTCAACGCATATCATATAGCCCTCCCTGTCATACACGTTATCCGTGTTGATGGTGATAGCTTCATTCTTCGCGGCATACTCAAGGTTCACCGTATAATCGGCAGCACTCGCCGCCGTCATGCCGAACAGAGCAGGAATGAAAAGGAAAGCAGATTTCTTCATTATATACCTCCGCATTCATCAAACAATTCTCTGGGAAAAAAGTTACAGAAAAAAGTAAAAAAATCTTTATCTTGCAATAAGCCCCCAATCATAGTAATATAGAATATAATAGAAGAAAATAATTTCGAGGTTATTATGAACTTTGTTGAGGAAATGAAGAAAAAGGCCAAAGAATACCAAAACAGCCTTGTACTCCCTGAAGGAACAGAAGAACGCACCGTAGTGGCTGCGGCAAAGATTGTAGCGGAAAAACTCGCCGGAAAAGTCACCCTGCTCGGCAAAAAAGATGACGTGCAGAAGGTTGCGCAGGCAAAGGGCGTGTCGCTTGAGGGCATTGACATTATCGATGTCTCAACCTCCCCTTGGCTGGACGATTTTGGCAAGGAATATTACGAGCTTCGCAAAGACAAGATCAGCAAAAAGACAGGTCAGCCCGAGGTTACTCCCGAAAGCGCCCGTGAGTACATACTCAAGGACCCGCTGAGCTTTGGCGCCATGATGGTGCGGCTCGGCAAGGCAGATGCCATGGTATCCGGCGCGCTTTCCGCTACAGCGGATTTGCTGCGCGCGGGCTTGAAGATCATCAAGACCGCTCCCGGCACAAGCACGGCATCTTCCTGCTTTGTGATGGACACGCATGACAAGAGCTGGGGCAAGGACGGTTACCTCATCTTTGCCGACTGCGCGGTAAATCCCCGCCCCACGAGCGAGCAGCTGGCTGACATCGCCGTGGATTCCGCAAAGAGCTGCCGCGACCTTTTAGGCGCAGAGCCTGCCGTTGCCATGCTGTCATTCTCGTCAAAGGGAAGCGGTGGAAAACTTGAAGACGTGCTCAAGGTGCAGGAAGCGGTAAAGCTTGCCCACAAAAAAGCCCCTGACCTTCTCCTTGACGGCGAGCTTCAGGCAGATGCCGCCCTCATCCCCGAAGTAACAGAGCGCAAGTCCCCCGGTTCCCCCATCACCGGCAAGGTGAACACGCTCATCTTCCCGAGCCTTGAAGCAGGCAATATTGGCTATAAACTGGTACAACGCTTTGCCCATGCAGATGCCTATGGACCAATTCTGCAGGGCTTTGCAAAGCCCATCAGCGATCTGAGCCGCGGCTGTACGAGCGACGAAATTGTCGTGACTTCCGCCATCACGCTTGTCCAAGCCGGCAAGAAAAACTAAGGAAGGAAAAGTGGCACTGACAATTCCACAACGATTTATCATTGCACTCTTTTCTGCCGGTGCCCTCTTGCTGCCTTTTATCTCCTGCCTCAGCACGGAGCAGGAGGTGAAGCCAGATGGAAATACAGAGGAAACAACGCGAACGGAGCAGGTTCTTGTTTCGGGAACAGAACCGAGCTCTGAAATCAAAACAAGCTCTGGAAACGGACAAACTTCTGAAATAGAACTAAATTCAAAAAGCGAAGCAAGTTCAACAGAATTAAGTTCAACCGAACTTAGTTCTGAACTAAAGCTTAATTCAGAGCCAGATCCGACACGCTTCAACGATGGCACCCCCATAGTCACATCAAAAACGCTCTATGACGGCAAAGACAGCATACTGTTCACCTTTGCGGGGGACATCATGGCCCACACGCCCAATTTTTCCCGAGGCCATTATGACAAAATCTATGAGGACATAGAAAGCCTCCTCAAAGAAAGCGAATTTGCCTTTGCCAATCTGGAAACGCCCGTTGACGACGACAGACCCTACTCCAATTATCCGAATTTCAACGTGCAGCACCCCTATGCGGACGCGGCAATCAACGCGGGCTTCAATGTGTTCAGCCTTGCAAACAACCACACGAACGACCAAGGCTTGCAAGGTATCCGCGCCACAAAAAAATATTTTGACGGCGTTATGGAAAGCACCGCAGAAAGCGAACGCCCCGTCTATGCCTCGGGATTGAAAGCCAGTCCAGAAGACCCGTTCAGCATCTGTTATATAGAAGAAAAAGGATGGCGCATACTCTTTCTTGCAATGACAGAGATTTTAAACACACCAAACTATTCCTCGTATATCAACTACATACGCACAAGCAAGGCAGCGCGGGCAGAGTTCATCAAGCAGATCGGCGACTGGCGGGAACAGTACCCCTGCGAGCTCTTCGTGCTGAGCCTGCACTGTGCGGAACCTGAATATATACTGACGATTGACAAGACGCAGGCGCAGTTTTACCACGACCTTCTAGACGCGGGCGTTGACATATTGTGGGCGAACCATCCGCACGTGGCAAAAGACTGGGAAGTGCTTGTGGATGAGGACAGCGTTCCACGCAAGCTCATTTTTTATGCGATGGGCAATTCCATCAGCGGGCAGCGGACAAATCCCTCGTTCAACGCGCCCGGCACCGCACGCGATTACACGGGGGACGGCTATATGGCGCAGCTGCGCTACATCAGAGACGAACAGGGAATACACATTGCGCATATAAACCCCGTCCTCATCACCACCTATATCAATCCAGACAGGCTCTACCTTATCAGGCGCCTTGACGAGAATTTCATCACAGAGCTGCGGGAAGCAGGGCGAAGTACGTGGGCAACGTATCTGGAAGCACGAAAAAAACTCATGGAAAGAATAAAAGGAAAAACAGTATGGCAATAGACTATAAAAGCCTCCCCGTATACGAACAAAAACAACGCATCCTTGACACCTTGGCGACAAACCAAGTCATCGTAGTACAGAGCCCCACCGGTTCTGGCAAGACTACCCAGCTGCCGGTTATTCTGCACGAGGCGGGATACTCTGCTTCAGGCGTTATCGCCGTCACTCAGCCGCGGCGCATTGCGGCGCTGAGCGTCAGCGAGTTCATTGCAAGGCAGCTCAAGACAAAGTATCCTGGGCTAGTGGGCTACAAATACCGCTTTGAAGACAAGACCGATGAAACAACGAAGATAAAGATAATGACTGACGGCATCCTGCTGCAGGAAATGAAGCTTGACCCTTGGATGCGGAAGTATTCTGTCGTCATGGTGGACGAAGCTCATGAACGCAGCCTGAACATTGATTTTGTGCTCGGACTTTTAAAGCGCGTGCTCGCAGAGCGCAAGGACTTCAAGGTCATTGTGAGCTCCGCGACGATGAATGCAGAGGCATTCAGCACCTACTTTGACGGCTGCCCCATCGTGACCATTGACACGCAGGTCTTCCCCGTGACGATGATTTACGACCCGCCCGCCCTTGCCGCAAGCACGGCGAGCCAAGCTGCGGAAGACGCGCTTATCACTAAGATAGAGCAGACCATAGACCGCGTGCTTGACAACAAGGACGCAGGGGACATCCTGCTCTTCCTGCCTGGGGAAAAAGTCATCAAGGACTGCATGCAGCGGCTCCTCGGCGCTCCCTTCCACAACAAAATCCATCTGGTGCCGCTCTATGGGCGGCTTCCCAAGGAAGAGCAGGAAAAAGTGTTCGACAAGGCTCCCTTCGGCAGGAAGAAAGTCGTGGTTTCCACCAATATCGCAGAAACCTCGGTCACTATAGACGGCATCACCACGGTCATAGACAGCGGCCTTGCCAAGCTTAACTTTTACAGCCCGCACACCTTTACGTCAAGCCTCATCGAAACACCGGTGAGCAAGGCGAGCTGCAACCAGCGGCGGGGACGCGCAGGGCGAACCCGTCCCGGAACCTGCTACCGCCTCTATCCCCGCAAGGACTACGATGCGCGGCAGGAATACACGACCGAAGAAATCTACCGCACGGACCTGAGCGAGGTGGTGCTGAGGATGTCAGAACTGGGCATTACTGATTTTGACAAATTCGATTTCATCTCCCCGCCTTCGCATGAGGGCTTGGTCGGCGCGGTGGAAACGCTTAATATGCTCAAGGCTCTTGAAAGCGACGGAACGCTCAGCAAGATTGGCAAGCTCATGGTAGAATTTCCGCTTGAGCCGCGGGTGAGCCGCATCATCGTAGAGAGCATCATGTACTATCCTGACGTGCTTGAAGAGGTCATCATAGCGGCATCCTTCCTGAGCGCGCAATCCCCCTTTGTGCTGCCTGTGGGCGAGGAGATGGATGCCCGCAAGGCGCACCACGCTTTCAACGACATTCAGGGGGACTTTGTAAGCTACGTGAAGCTCTACCGCACCTATCTGTCCGCAAGCAACAGGGAGCGCTTCTGCAAGAACCACTACCTTGACGACAAGGTGATGGCGGAAATCTACAATATCAAGACGCAGCTCGAAGAGATTGTTTCAGACAGGCTGCAGATGCCCATCACGAGCGGGGGGAACATGGACAACTACCTCTGCTGCGTTGCGGCGGGTATGATTCAGTTTGTCTGCGTCCGCGAGGGGCGGGAAAGCTACCGCAGTCTTACGGCAGACCACATAACCATACACCCCGGTTCTTCTATGTTCCGCACAAATCCGCTGTACATTGTGGCGGGAGAAATAGTCAAGACAAGCAGGATGTTCGCCATGAGCGTTTCCCCCCTCACCAAGAACCTGTTGCAGCAGATAGACGGCAACCTTGAAGCCCAGCTTTCCCGCGTGCACGGCAGCAAAAAGGAAAGCAGCGAGAGCGAGCAAAGCCGAAAGGAAGGCAGGCATGGCAAGGAGGAAAAGAAAAAGTCCAACACCGTCACGATTGGCGGCGTAAGCTTTGGCTACGACACGGTAAAAGGCAAGAAAATGGTCAAGCTTCCGTGGCAGGATTTCCGCACAGCTGTCGCGCAGGAGCACAATGAGGGGGTTCTTGCCCAGATTGGCGGCATGAAGGGCGTCATCCTGCTGCCTGACAGCTACACGCTTATGGCGCGCGAAAAGATGGAGCTCATCTTCAAGGCAGCAAAGTTCCTCAATCTGGAGCCGCTGCCCGAGGACAGATGGCAGCGCAAGCTGAACATCAACATCATGGAGGAGGAGAATATCATAAAGCTGCTCGACGCGCTTGACTGCATTATGCGCGTAGTGGTGGCGAAAAACTCTTCTAAGGAAATGGGCTTTATCACGCTGTTCAACAATGGCAACGGTTCGTACTGGTTCAAGGTGTCCCGCGGCTTCTATACTGCGCTCAACGAGAACCTTTCTTCGCTCGAAAAGCTCATAGACGATGCCCAGAATGCCAGCCTGAGCAAGGAGCAGGAGGAAAAAATAAACATGGTGTACCGCATGCTGCACACTATGTATGAATGAAACCAAATGCAGCTGGCGGGGCTAGACGATAGCGGCAGCTCTTCAAACGGAGGCTCCACTAGCAGTACGGCAACATACGGAGGCACCTACACTATAGGTGGCAAATCTTATGACACGCTGACAATGAGCGGCACAAGCGAGAGCGGAACCACAAAATTCAGCGGTTCGGAGGGAACACTTTCTGGCACTTACTCTCAATCGGAGACTGGTAAAAGATAAAATTCAATTCCTCTGCCCTACAACGCCATCAGCTCATCTGCATACAGGAAGCCGATGGCTGTAGCAAATTACTCCGCGCCTTCAGGGCGCTCTTCCTCCTCGCTCATGCCGAGGATTTTGCGCGCCTTCTTGGCATTGGCGTTGTTCGCCTTGCCGCTTCTGGCAATCTGTTCTATCTGCGCCGTCAGGGAGGCATATCTGCCCTTGGCGTAGATGTCCAAGCCCGTGCCTTGGGTGGCAACATCCTTGTTGGCAAGATATTCCGAGCAGATGCTCGCATACTCAGCCCTTCCGTACTTTGCAAACTCCTTGCCAAGGCTGTAACGGAGGTTTTTGTGTATGTCGCTTTTCAGCGTGTCACGCGCAAGCTCCAAAATCTCGTCGGTACCGGCGGCACCGACTTTCAGCAGTGCGGAAGCGACTTTTGCCTTTGTGTTGTCACCAAGGCGCTTGTCCTTGATGAGGGAAACGAGGTAGCTGTTGCCCTCCTTCGTGTTAAAATCGGCAAGCACGGTATAGCATTTGTCCTTTACCTGCTGCTGTTCGCCCTTATCCTTGCAACGATAGATAAGGTACGGTACCGCAGTCTTCAGCTCCTGCTGCTGCACGGCAGTGATGGCTTCCAGACGCACCTTGTACTGGGAATCCCGCAGTGCCTGGATGATGATGTCCGAGGCTGTCTTGTCGGTAAAATTCGCCAGTCCCTTGATGACATACACGCGCAAGTTGGCATCCTCAGTCTCAAAGAGGTCGGCGAGAATTTCCTCCGCATCGTCCATCTGCATGGCGCCGATCGCTTCGGCGGCATACATCCGCACGTAGCTGTCTTCGTCCTCGTTCTGTACGATTTCCACAAGCTTGTCATAGGTCTGGACTGCCTTGAGCTTTCCAAGCACCTTCATAAGCTGCTGCCGCTGGGCGGTGGTCAGGTCATCCCTGTCGAGGTACTCGGCAATAAACACTGCCTCCTCTTCACCTCCTATATCTCCCAGACAGCTGAGGGCACTGTTGAAATAATCCTCTTCCTCCTTGTCCAGCAGGTCAACCACCCCCGGAACTGCGGCAGCGGACTTGACGGCGGCAAGGTAGCTGAAACAGGCGGATACTATCGGCTTCTTCTGGTCGTAGGGGTCATTGATGACGTCCACAGCAAAATCTTCCAGGCAGGGGTCTTTGAGCTTGGTAAAATACGAAAGCACCTTCTGCTTGACGAGGCTGCTCTTGGTTTCGGCAAAGAGGTCGTAAACGGCATCCACAAAGCGGGGATCCTCCTCGCTAACGAGCGTGTCGAGCGCGGAGCAAATCTGGTCTTCAACGCCGTACATGAAGGTATCGTTGTTTTCTTCCACGTAGTCCTCGGAGGCGTGCTCTGCGTTCTTGTCAATGGCGGCCTGAATCTGCTCCTGTGTGGGAGCCTTGTGGCGCTTCGGGTCGGGATAAATCTTTTCCCGCCTTACATATTGGCTCTGCCCCCCGTCCGCGCTTTCCCCGTTTTCCTGTATGTCCAAATACTGCTGTACAATCGGGTCTACCACTTCCGGCTCATCGATGGGCTGGGCAAAGGCTGTAGAGGCAAGGCACAGCAGAGCCGGACAGATTGCATAAATTATCTTCTTCATCAGGAACCCCCTTTTGTCTAATTAAACAGCGTTAGAGTGAAATTGTTTCAAAAATTCCTCGCGATATATACTGAAACGGTCCTCGTTTATACTTTCCCGAATTTCCTGTATCATCGTGTGCAGGAAATAGAGATTGTGATAGCTTGCCAGCATAGAGGACAGGATTTCCTGCTCGCGGAAAATATGGCGCAGATAGGCACGAGAATATGTGCGGCAGACCTTGCACTGGCACTCGCTGTCTATGGGAGAAAAATCCCTTTCATAGCGCTTCTGCTTGATGGACACAACGCCCTTGTGCGTCACATATAGCCCGTGCCGCGCCACGCGGGTTGGCTGCACGCAGTCAAACATATCTATGCCGTCCGCCACCGCTTCAAGGATATACTCGGGCGTGCCTATGCCCATCACATAGCGCGGCTTTGCCCTGCTGAGGAACTGCACAGTGTAGCGCAGTTTTTCAGCAAAAACTTCGGGCGGTTCCCCCACGCTCAGTCCGCCTATGGCGAGTCCGGGGGTGTCCAAGGCGCTCACGAATTCCGCGCTCTGCTTTCTCAGGTCATCAAAGAAATTTCCCTGCACGATGGGGAAGAGCACACCCTTATAGCCCTGCTCCTGCTGTATCCGCCATTCCCTGATTGCCCGTTCCGCCCACGCCGTTGTCACCTGCAACGCCTGTTCCGCCTCTTTGCGCTCCACTCCCCAGCCAGTACAGACATCGAGCTGCATCTGGATGTCAGAATTGAGCTTTGCCTGTGTCTGCACAACGTTTTCGGGAGTGAAAAAATGCTTGCTGCCGTCAATGTCACTGCGGAAGGTAACGCCGCCGCTCTCTATTTTGCGCAGTTGGGAAAGCGAGAAAACTTGGAAGCCTCCCGAATCTGTCAGAAAGTTCCGCTGCCACTGGGTAAAGCCATGCAGACCTCCCGCTTCCTGCACAAGGTCTGCACCGGGACGCAGGTAAAGGTGATAGGTGTTGGCGAGGATAATCTCAAAGCCAATCTCTTCAAGGGACTCCTTTGCCACCGCTTTCACCGTGCCCTTGGTACCGACGGGCATAAATACCGGAGTCTGTACATCCCCATGCGGCAGATGCAAGATGCCTGTGCGTGCGCCGTTACACGCGCCTGAGCTTTTATCCTCGTGATGCACTTCAAAAAACTGTTTTACCATGTCCATATCGTTTTACGTCCTTGCATAACGCAATAAAATAAAGCTTAAAAAAACAAAAAAAAGCACAGGAACCCATTCCCCGCAGACAGGGGGAATGGCACCGAACTGCGCCATAAGCATTGTAACCATCTGCATAATATAGAAGACAACCACCGCGGCAAGGCTCAGGGAAAGGCTAATGAGCAGCACATTCTTGCGGGTCTTGCCGCTCAGCCCAATGGCAAGCAAGACGACGACCACAACGACGAAGGGGAAAGCATACTTCTTGTAGTAGTCGGCGCGAGCCTTTGCGCTCGGCAGCCCTGCCCTTTCCAGCTGGGTGATATAGCGCCGCGACTCTTCCACGGTGGCGCCCTCTACAGAAAGCTCTTTATTGCGGAACATATCAGGAGTCTCCGTCAGACGGAACAGGTATTCGCTGTCTACATCCTCTGCCTCGTAACCTGAAGCACTTTTTTTATAGAGGCAAGAATTTCTCAGCTCCCAGTGTTCATCTGTCCAAGAGGCTGTTTCCGCAGATATGAGCGCATCAAAGCTGCTGTCGGCATTGCGGAACAGAATAGTCACCGCGTAGAGCCTGTCATTATTGCCGTCAAAAGCTGTTGCCTTGTAAACTATCTTGCCGCCCTCGCTCATGACGACGATGGGTCTGTCATTTTTCTGCTGCTTTGGCTGGATGACGTTTTCCTGCATCTCCATCTTGCGGGCATAGGTCTTGACAACGAGCTTATCCTCAAAGAAAAAAAGCCCCAGGCTCATAAAGACAGAAATCACCATCAGCGGCAGCACAAAACGGAAGAGGGAAATGCCAGAAGCAAAGACAGCAAGCAGCTCGTTCTTTGCGTATAAATCGCTGAGCATATAGGCAGTGGCAAAAAGCATCGCCATGGGTACCGAATACCAGACCGTCTTGGGAATGTAGTAGAGCATGATGAGCCCCACATAGCGGGAGGAGACATTCTTCGAGATGTAGTCCCAGATATTCATGAAGAGGTCGGTGAGGGAGAGAATCAGCACAAAAAAGATAAGCGCACCCAGAAAGGTGGCAAAGAACTTCCTGAGCATATAGAACGTAAGCTTCATTTTTTTCTCAGCCGCAGATAGAGCAAGATGCCGAGCAGTCCTAAGAAGAAATTGGGCCCCCACATCATCCAGAAGCCATTCCAACCGCTTCTCACCCCGAAGCGCTGCCCTAGAATTGTCGCCGCCCAGTACAGCACGGCGATGATGATGCCAAAGATGAGCCCCAAGGTCTGGCCGTCCTTGCGCCCGAAGACGAGGGAAAGCGGAAAGGCGAGCAGAGCAAAAAAGATGGAGCCAAAGGGCATGGAAAACTTCTTGTTGAACTCAAGGTTAAACTGGTTGCGTCGCCGTTTTGTGACCGTTGTATCGCGCTTCATTTTCTGGATGCGCTTCCAGAGGTCATAGGATGTCATTTCCCTTGGCGCGAGCGTGGTAGAAGCGGGGTCGAGTATTGAATCAAAGACATTGAGCAGCACCTGCCGCGAATCCAGAACGTCAAAGTTATGCTTGTTCTGCTTGTCAAGCAGAAATACGGTTGACTCTCCCATATCAAACTGCATGAGGACTCCCTCTTCCTGTGACTTGAGCACCTTGCTGTTGCCTGTGATGATGATCCGCTCTTTGCCGTCTTTGTCGGTATCAAAGAGCACCATGTCGCTTATGATATTGCTGTTGTAATCAACATCGCCAATGACCAGCGCCGTGCCGTTCATATATTTGACGGACTGCGCCTCCACCTCCACGGCGGGATCCGACTGGGCAATCTGTTTTTTCAGGCGGTTGAAGTGCAGGATGCCCAGCGGCAGGAAGTAATCATTCATCACAAAGCTGAAAAGAGAGATAACTATGCCCATCACGATGACAGGCAACATGATTTTGATATAATGCTGGCCGCTTGCCCTCAGGATGAGGATTTCATTGTCAGTCACCATGCGTCCAAGGCACATTAAAAAGCCTACAAGGGTAGCAAAGGGGGCTGACTGCGCCACTATTCCCGGCAGGCTATACACGATAAGGCGCAGCACGGAGGGCACGGGGACACGTTGGCTCAATATAGTCTGAGCCAAGAGCAGTATCTGGTTCACGAAAAAGACAACAAAACAGGCGGCAAAGCAAAGCAGAAAATAAAGGAAAAGCTCTTTCACAAGGTACTTAAGCATGATATGGTTGCCGAGCTTTTTCGCCCGCTTTCTGGCACGGGCAACAGGTTCTGGAGCTGTTTGCGGTTCTGGGGCGCGCTCTGCTTCCTGCACTGAAGGCGCAGGGCCTGACGAAAATTGTATTTTCTCTTCGGCAAGAGCTTTCTGCACTTCCGCCGAAGGATGCGGATTTCCCTGCGGAGCAGGGCGATGCTCCTCCAAGTATTCTCCCTGCGCGGCGACAAGAGGAGTCTGGGAACGGAGGTGCTTTATGAGCTGCTCCCGTCCCTTCTCCTCGCGCTTAGCAACAGGGGGCTTTTTCTGTATCTTTATTTCATCGAGATAATCAAAATCCATAAATTTGTAATCAGACGAAGCAGCGCTGCAAGTTACCTGCCGGTACTTCCAAAGCCGCTTGCCCCACGCTCAGTGGAAGAAATTTCTGCAACAGCCTTAAATTGTCCCCGCACTACCGGAGAAACGACAATCTGGGCAATTCTGTCTCCCCTGTTGATGGTGACAGCTTCCTTGCCAAGGTTGACAAGCAGGACCTTCAATTCCCCCCGATAGTCGCTGTCTATAGTACCGGGGCTGTTGAGCACCGTCACGCCATGCTTGAACGCAAGACCGCTGCGGGGGCGCACCTGTATCTCATAGGAGTGTGGAATTTCAAAGTAAAGCCCTGTGGGGATAAGCGCCGTGTCAAAAGGCTCCATAACAAGCGGGGAATCTATATATGCACAGACATCTGCACCCGCGGCTCCCGCTGTCTTATAGGCAGGAAGCACTGCGCCGTCCTTCGCCACGCACGGAATGGCTATTTGATTTTTATCCATAAAAAAGAATATCCCTCCCAACAAAAAACCACGGAGTTCTCTTCTCTATAATATCGGAGTTCCCCGTGGCTTTCTCAGTCAGAAATGATGTTAAACGTAAAAAACTGCTTTATTTTGACTTTTTTGCCTGCTCTTCCACCGCATCGATGTAAGAGAGGTTCAACCTTCCCATCTTGTCCACTTCAAGCAACTTTACGGGAATAACCTGTCCTTCTTTGAGCACATCCGTCACCTTCTCCACGCGCTGGCGTGAAAGTTTGGAGATGTGGCACAGGCCTTCTTTACCCGGCAGGATTTCCACAAAGGCACCAAAGTCCATGATGCGCTTTACCGTGCCGTTATAGATTGTCCCCGGCTCCGGATCTTCGCAGATACCCTTTACAGCAGCCTTTGCCGCATCGGTCGATTTGCCGGTCTTGCCGTAGATTGTCACCGTGCCGTCATCATCGGTGTTGATGGTGACGCCGTACTGGGCACAAAGGGCTTTCACGTTCTTGCCGCCGGGTCCGATAAGGGCGCCTATCTTATCCACCGGAATCTTCAGACTGTCAATCTTGGGCGCATACTGGCTGATGGGCTGAGGCTTGCTGATGCACTTTTCCATGATGTCAAGGATATGGTTGCGTCCGCGTTTTGCCTGCTCCAATGCCTTGCGCATGATGTCCATTGAAACGCCCGCAATTTTAATATCCATCTGGAAGCCGGTGATGCCGTCGCGGGTGCCCGCAACCTTAAAGTCCATGTCACCGAGATGGTCTTCTTCGCCCAGAATGTCGGAGAGGATGGCATACTTCTTGTACTGCGGACCGTCAGTTATCAAACCCATGGCAATACCGGCGACCATCTTCTTCATCGGAACGCCGGCAGCGAGCAGTGAAAGACAACCACCGCAGGTAGAAGCCTGTGAAGAAGAGCCGTTGGACTCCATGATTTCTGAAACAACGCGGATGGTATAGGGGAATTCCTCGCGGCTCGGAATCATCGGGGCAAGGGAACGGCGGGCAAGGTTGCCGTGTCCAATCTCGCGCCGACCAGTGGTCAGCTTGCCGACCTCGCCGACTGAATACGGCGGGAAGTTATAGTGCAGGATAAAGTTCTCGCTGCGGTCTCCCTCAATGTCATCATAGACCTGCTCATCCATAGCAGTGCCAAGCGTAGTAACGGCGAGAGACTGCGTTTCGCCCCTCGTAAAGAGAGCGCTTCCGTGCGGACGGGGCAACACGTTTATCTCGCAGGTAATGGGGCGGATATCCTCTGTACCGCGGCCATCAATACGCAAGCCCTGCTCCAGAATGCTCGAACGCAGGAGACGATACTGTATATCATCAAAGAGCGCATCGAAGAGCTGCTTCTGAATATCATCCGCAAGCTGCTCGGTATACTTGGCAGCGATCTGCTCTTTTACCGCTTTTACCGCATTGCCGCGCGTCATCTTGCCTTTCTGGAAGCAAGCTGTCTTCATAAGGGGCACAGCCTCCGCCTCAATCTCTGCGGCGTGATCCAAGGTCACTTCAAGCGGCGCAAGCGGCAATTTTTCCTTGCCGACCTTTGCCTGAAGCTCCTCTTGCAGAAGGCACATCTCGCGGATAAAATCCTGAGCCTTGGCAAGGGCACCGAGCATCACATCCTCGCTCGCTTCTTTTGCACCGCCCTCCACCATCGTAAAGCCGTCTTTGGTTCCGGCGACAACGATTTCAAGCTGGGCTTTCTCCATCTGCTCATACGTGGGGTTAAGCACATAATCACCGTTCAGATAGCACACGCGCACGCCAGCCACTGGTCCGTGGAAGGGAATATCGCTGATCGTCACTGCGGCAGAGGCGGCAATGACCGCTAGAATGTCCGGCGGGTTCACGCCGTCTACTGAGACGCACGTAGGCACAATCTGAATCTCGCGTCCAAAAGACTTTTCAAACAGCGGACGCATGGGGCGGTCAATGAGACGGCTCACCAAGATTTCCTTGTCCTTGGGGCGTCCCTCGCGCTTTACGAAACCGCCGGGAATCTTTCCCGCAGCATAAAACTTCTCATTGTAGTCCACGGTGACAGGCACAAAGTCCAAGCCTACCCGCACCTCGCTGGAAGCACAAACTGTGGCGACAACAGCAGTACCACCTAACTGCGCGTACACACAGCCATTTGCCTGCTTGCCAATCTTTCCTGTTTCCAGAATCAGTTCCGTGTCACCAATTTTCCTTGTTACTCTTTCTACCATTGTATCCTTCTCAAAATTCTTTCTTTCTCAGCCCACAAAGGCTGAAGGACAACCCGTTTGAACAGCCGGACTATCCAAAAAACAAAAGGCAGCCTTTATCAAGTTGGTTTGATTCAAGCTGCCTCTGCATTGTAAAATTTTACTTACGGAGCCCAAGATCCTTTACTAACTGGCGATACGCCTCAAGGTCTTTGCGCTGGTAATACTTCATAAGCTTTCTGCGGTGTCCAACATCCTTCAAAAGGGCACGGGAAGCATTCGTATCCTTGGGGAAAGCCTTGCAGTGAGCGGTAAGCTCTTTGATGCGTTCAGTCAGCAGTGCAATCTGAACCTTTGAATTGCCGGTGTCCTTGTCATTTGCACCGAATTTAGCTATCAGTGAAGCTGTCGTTTCTTTTGTAAGTGCCATACTTACTCCTTTATATAATTTAGCATGTTACAAAGCAGCATCTGACAGTCGATGCAACAATGCAACATTGCGTTTCACCTTACTTAAAAGCAATAGCCCGTACCCGCCGCGCTGATTCCACAGACGAAAGCAATAAGCAGATGCTCTTTTCTTTCAGTACACAGGAAGTCTCCAAGACAGAAATTCCCGCTCCTTCTTCCGAAAGCTGCAACACAACCTCGTAAGTTCCATCTGGAGGCAACAGCTGTCGGGGAAGCCGCTCTGCCACGTACCACCCGCTCTCCTCTCGCCAGTCTGCATCCTCACAGCTATACGCAAAAGGTCTTAGAAGCATTTTCTGCGCAAGCACAAAGTCTTGAGCAAGAACCGCTTCCCGTATACGGGAGGAACTAACCCGCTGCCCGTCAAGCAATACATCAGGCACTTCCAGCAGAGAAAAGGAAAGTTCCTCTGCGAGCGAAGAAAGCTCTTTCATCGTGCAGGCACCCTTATAGCCGCAACGAAAATCCTTGCCCTCTGCTAGCACCTTCATATTGCAACAGTCTACAAGCGTCTGAAGGAAGTTAGTTCCTTTTATTTTACTGAATTCAGGAGAAAAGTCAATGACTACAGCAAAAGACAGGCCTTTTTGTTTGCAAAAATCAAGCCGTTGCGAAAGGGAAGATACGCTTCCCGCAAAGTCCTTTTCAAAAGCCCGCACCGGATTGCGGAACATGACAATGCCCGGCACAAAGTCCTTCTGCTGCAAGACCGCATCAACAAGCGCGGCATGCCCTGCATGAAAAGCGTCAAAGCTGCCAACCGTCAGCGCAGTCCCCTGCTGCCGCCATGCGGGAGGGAACTTTCCCTGCACAAGCTCCTCCCAAGAGAAAACCTGCAAATCAGATGCATCTCTGCTGTGTGGCACTACGAAACTATATGAAAGCCGCCTGTCTGAAAGCTGCGCCATGCCCGCAAACTGCCTGTCGTCGTAAAAGACAGCAATCTGCCCGCGGGACTCGCCGATGCTTTTTCCGCCCGGGAATTGCGTAAACATTTTTTGCGCAAGAGGCCTGCCGTTCTGGTAAAGCTTTTCGTATTCCGGCTTGAGCACGTCAACTGAAAAACCGCAGAGAGCTGCAAGCTGAGGCGTAAAAGACAAAAAATGCCTGCGGATGTCGGCAAACACAGCTTCGTCTTCACGACTGCGCTTTTCTACAGGGCTGTCTGCAAGTTTTTTTGCAGAGGCAACAGCGTTTTCTATGCTAAAGGCTTCCAAAGATGCCGCACATGCCGCTTCGTCTAAAGCAAAGGGGCCCACCGCTGTGCGGCGTAGTGCTGCCAGATGAGCGCAGGTACCGAGAGAAGTAGCCATATCCCGTGCCAAGGCGCGGATATACGTTCCCTTCGAGCAGTCTATTTCGAGCAGCGCATAGGCATTGCCCTCAGCTGACGCAGGACAAAAATCAAGGAGGGTATTGTGGTACACAAAGACCTGTCGCGCTTCAAGATGCAGCTCTTTTCCCGAACGCACGGCATCGCTTGCCCGCTGTCCGTCTACATGTACCGCAGAAAACAGCGGCGGCACCTGCAGAATAGCGCCCGTAAAACGACGGCAGGCATCTTCCACCTGTGCCCGCGAAGGTGCAGTACCTCGTTTCACGAGTTTTCCCGCAGGGTCAAGCGTATCGGTCTCCGCGCCAAAGCAGACGACGGCGAGGTAGGTCTTGCTAAAACCAGTGATGTGCGCCACAAGATGCGTAAGGCTACCGCTCAACACGACCAAAAGCCCGTCGGCAAAAGAATCAAGCGTACCGGTGTGCCCCACTTTGTTCGTTTCCAGAGCATGCTTGATGCTCCACAGGGAGGAAAAACTAGTCAGACCACGCTGCTTGGCATAGAGCACTATGCCGGACGGATTCTTACTCCCCTTTTGCTTCTTCTTCGCCATTCTCTCTGGCTGCTTCCAGATTGTTGAGCTTCTGAACCATTTCATAGCCGTCTTTCATAGAGAAATCGGCAATGAACGTAAGCTTGGGAAATTTATAGATAGTCAGCTTTTTCGCAATAGTGGACTGGATAAAGCCCGCAGCGCTCTGCAAGCCCTCCACTCCGCGCCTCACAGAATTATCATCCATGAAAGAGGAGACATAGACCTTCGCATAAGCGAGGTCTCCTGCCACCTCTACCCTATTAATAGAAAGAAATTCATTCACGCGGGGGTCTTTCACTTCATGGCGCATAATCATCGTGGCTATCTCCTGCCTGAGCTGCTCGCCCAGACGGAGCAATCTATACTGCCCCATTACTCTGTTTCACCTCCCTGCATGGCTTCCTGCTTTTCAGCGGCAGCCTGCTCTTCCGCCAGTGTTTCACCAAGCTTGCGTGCCACTTCCACATATTCAAAGGCTTCAAGCTGATCACCCACCTGCAGATCCTGCCAGTTTTCAATGCCGACACCGCATTCAAAGCCCTCGCGGACTTCTTTCACATCATCCTTGTAGTGTCGCAAAGAGGCGACCTTGCCGGTAAACTTCACTACGCCGTCGCGGATAACGTTCACATTGCTTGAACGCTTGATGATACCGTCCGAGACATAACAACCGGCAATAATGCCGATCTTCGGGACCTTGAAGGTATCGCGCACTTCCAGCGTACCGGTGATTTCCTCTTTGGTATCAGGCTTAAGCATACCTTCCATAGCCTGCTTGATCTCTTCCACACAGCGGTAGATGATGTTGTACTTGCGGATTTCAACCTTTTCCTGATCGGCAAGCGCCTTAGCCTTTGCCGTCGGACGGACGTTAAAGCCTATGATGATTGCATTGTCATCTGCAGCCGCAAGCGTTACATCGCTTTCGTTGATGGCACCCGCGCTCGAATGGATGACCACGAGACGTATGTCACGGGTGGAAAGCTTTTCAAGGGAGGTCTTGAGCGCTTCCGCACTGCCCTGCAGATCCGCCTTGATGATGACCTTGAACTCTTTGATTTCGCTCTGTTCAATAGTAGAATAAAGGTTTTCAAGCGTCACCTTCTTCGCCGCCTTGTCATCTTCGAAGCGTTTCAGCTCCTGACGCTTGGCAGCAAAGGCACGGGCTTCTTTTTCGGATTCAGTGACCTGGAACGGGTCGCCAGCGTTAGGCATTGACTCAATGCCCAGCACCTCCACAGGCATAGAAGGTCCTGCTTCTTTTATCTTTACGCCGCGGTCGTTGAATATGGCACGGACACGCCCGGAATAAATGCCCGCCACAAAGGGGTCGCCAGTGCGTAGAGTACCGCGCTGTACGATGACAGAAGCCACCACGCCACGCCCCTGATCAATGCGGGACTCAATCACCTTGCCCTCAGCACGGCAATCGTAGGGAGCGCGAAGCTCAAGCATTTCAGCTTGCAGCAGGATGGCATCTAGCAAGTCGTCAATGCCCTCTTTCTTCAGGGCGGAAATATTCACATACTGCGTGTCGCCGCCCCAAGCCTCAGGGGTAAGTCCCTGCTCAGAAAGCTGTGTCATCACGCGATCAGGATTTGCATCGGGCTTATCGATTTTGTTCACCGCAACAATGATAGGCACCTTCGCATCCTTTGCATGGTGGATGGCTTCCAAAGTCTGAGGCATCACGCCGTCATCTGCGGCAACCACGAGCACAACAATATCCGTAATCTGGGCACCGCGAGCGCGCATCATGGTAAACGCCTCGTGACCCGGGGTATCGAGGAAGGTGATAACGCCCTTTTCGGTAGACACCTGATAAGCGCCTATCTTCTGTGTAATGCCGCCAGCCTCCCCCTCAGCCACATGGGCATTGCGGATGGCATCGAGCGTCTTTGTCTTACCGTGATCGA
>CAKZZK010000001.1 GCA_937885235.1 uncultured Treponema sp. | reverse complement strand
GTTCCTGCTGTTTTTTTCTTTTTTATCTTGACAAAAGGCACAACATATCAGTTTTGTGATTGGGCTAATCAGAGCTTGACAGGGAACGCATCATATTCGCCCGCTTCCCATTTTTCTATGTCGCTTTTTTTCTCTGAGTCTTCGTTATTTTTGTTTTCAAAAAGTGCTCCTTTTGCTCCTTCCTCACTGATTTCAAGAAGATATATTTTTCCGTTGTATTCTCTAGTTTCAGCGGTTATAACGACTTTTGCTAACATCGCTTGATATTCAGCAAGTGACATACCATTGAAAGCTGCCGCAATCGTCAACCATACCTCCATGCTTTCATCGCATCTGATATTGGAAACTTTCAAGGTGTTTCCTGCACTCGCAGGGTCTCCCGTATAAGAGCCTTTGACGGATGCCGTTCCAATATTGTTCGACTGTTTCACTTCAAAAGTTTTGTTTGTATAAAAATAGTATATCATCGGGTAGTCATCGTCATTATCGCATTGTATATATTTTGCAACGACATTCCCGCTTACTTTCTCCTGTATGCCAGTACCGATCTTGTTGCTCAATCCTTCATCATCGTAGAGGCTTATGTTGTTTTCTTCTGCCTTGATATACAGTTTTTGCACCACCGTATAAACAAGAAGCGCCACCACCAATACGACGCCCTGTTCAAAGGTAAGAGCACGGCTCATCATAACTTGCTCTGTTGCCGCCCTGTCGCTAGATGCACTGTATGTTGCCGCAAGTGTGCCGCTGTTACCTGAAAATACAGCATCCCCAGCGGAATTATCGCCGGTAAGCGTAAGTGTGTTATACGAAACGCCATCAATCTTGTAGTTTCCGTAATATACGGCTTCACGTGGACCGCTTTCTCCGCCACCGCTGTCATCGCTCCCGTCTGAACACGCCGTTACGGACAGAAGCACCATCAGTGCAGCAAGGATTGCCGCGATTTTCCTCATCTTTTTCATAAAATCCTCCATAAAAAGATGTATTTTCCGCCATCATACGCTACTCTGTCTCTCATTTACGGATAGAGCAATGAAAAGTGACGATTTGTCGCAGTTGCAATAACAAAGATATGCCTGCTATCAAACTTGCGATAATTAAACTATATATGAACTTTAACAAAAACGCAAGTGCGTTATTTACGAAAAAAGAAATATTGCAGTCGTGATATAAAATAAATATGGGTTTTTGGCAGAACGTGGAGGAAGAGTGCGAATATCGGGGAATTAGCCGCAAGGAACTGGCAGCTGTGGCAAAATTTTCTGTAAATACTATTTCTACTGGCATCAAGCGGGACGGGATGCCCGAGGCAGACCTTGCCCTGCGGATTTCCAAGGCGCTGAACGTACCTCTCGAACAGCTGCTTTCCTCAAACGCCAGCATTCAGCGCATAGACAAGAGCGAATTTGAAGCCCAGCAAAAACTGCTCGCCCTCTATATGCCGTACATCCAGAAAATCGAGCACCTCCCCGTTCCCACCAAAAAAGCCCTCCTCACCATCATAGACAGCATTGGCTGACGGACAATTCCAGACCCGCGACCCGGACGTGTCAGAGTTCGCGACTCGGCGAGTCTGGGGTCGTGACTCGACGAGTCAGAGTTCATGACTCGTCGAATTTCAAACCGTGACTCGAGCTATTTCGCATTCATACGGGCTTCTTCTAGCTCTGCTTTTCATGCCGCATAAGCCAGCTGAGGATGTCAGCCTTCACTTCATCGCGGTTTGTCTCGTTGAGCAGCTCGTGCTTGGCGCCGGGATAGAGCTTGAGCAGCACATCCTGCGCGCCGTTTGCCTTATATATAGAAGAAAGTTTGCTTACCGTTGCGCCGTAAGAGCCAACAGGGTCGTCGGTACCCGCAATCAGGAAGAGAGGCAGGTCAGAGGGAATCTGGCGAAGGTGGCGGGGCGAATGGATATAGCAGAGGCCGCTGAACATATCATGGTAGAAGCCCACGCTGCAATGAAAGCCGCTCCAGGGGTCTTCCGCATATTTTTTTACAATCTCCATATCGCGGGTGAGCCAGTTCTCCTCATAAGAGCCAAAAGCAAGCTTTTCCAGGAAGGGAGAGATGTGCCGCCCGCCCTTGCAGCTCCTGATGATGCCTGCCAAAGCCTTTGCCGCATGGACAATGGCGCGGGGTCCCGCCGTGCCGCAGAGTATGGCGCCGTCAATGAGCTGTGCATATTTTTCGATGAAGCACTGGGCAATGAAGGAACCGAAGCTGTGTCCGAACAGAAAGAGCTTTTTTCCCGGATACTGCTTGCGCAGCAGTTCCGCTTCCTCTTTGATGTCATCCACCACGCGGAAGAAGCCTTTTTTCTCTGCAAGGACGCCGAAATCTCCCGTCCCCTTATCCCGCGCAAGCTGCGCCGTCCGCCCGTGGCCGCGGTGGTCCTCCGCATACAGCGCTATGTGCTGCCCGGCAAGGAAGCTGCCAAAATCCGCATAACGCGCCGCGTGCTCCGTCATGCCGTGGCTTAAAAGCACCACAAACTGCACTGCCCCGTCCGGCAGCCAGCGGTGGAAAAAGTTCTCATTGCCATCAGACATCACAATCTTTTCACAAGTATAAAGCATACCCTGTACTGTATACTTTTTTTGTTTTTTGGTATAGTCTTTACCCATGGCAAGCCAGATTGTAAAAACTGAAAAGATAGTCTCCGGCGGCGACTGCCTTGCAAAAATAGACGGCAGGGCGGTGTTTATTCCCTTTGCCCTGCCCGACGAAAAGCTGGAAATCGAGATAACGCAGGAATTCCGCGACTACAGCACGGCGCGCATACTCAGCATCAAGGAGCCTTCACCCCATCGGGCGGAAGCTTTCTGCCCGCTCTATGGAAAATGCGGCGGCTGTACGATGCAGCACTGCGATGACGAATATCAGCTCCAGCTGCGGACGGCTGTCCTGCGCGATGCCTTTGAGCGCGAGGGGGTGGCGCTTCCGCCTGTCATAGAACAGATTGCCACAGATCCAAGGGCATACAGGGCGCGTTTTCAGTTCCACAATGGCGGGCTTATGGCGCGGAAAACAAACGAAGTGGTAGCGCTGGACTCCTGCCCCTGTGCCACGGCGGAAATCAACAAATATCTGGCGGAAATCCCCTTCAGCGAGCGCCCCGGCGGACGAGTCCACGTCTTTGGCAGCGACAGGATTCTCTCCATTCCAGACGGCTATGACAAGCTCGTCATCGTACAGCCCGCGCCCCCTCCCCGTCCGCCGAAAAAGACCGGCAAAAAGCAAAAGCAGGTAAAAAAGCGCTTTGCAGGCACCTCCCCCATCGCGCCCGGACTGTGCACGGTTTCCCTTGGCGGCAAGGCAATCACCTTTGACGTGCAAGGCTTCTTTCAGTCAAATATCGGGGTTTTGGAAAAGACCATTCCCGCCATAACCGAAGGACTTTCCGGCAAGCTCGCGCTCGACATGTATGCGGGGGCGGGGACCTTCTCCGTCTTTCTCGCAGACAGCTTTGAACGACTCTGCCTTGTGGAGCACAACCGTGACGCGCTCGTCTATGCGGGGCAGAACCTTGCCGGAAAAAGCTATGACAGCTTTGGTTTGAGCGGCGAAGCGTGGGTTTCACAGCACGCGGAAAGCTACGTTCGGGAGCATGGCGCTTTCGATGCCGTGGTCATCGATCCGCCACGCAGCGGTATGGAAAAAGCCGTGTGCCGCTGGCTTTGTAGCTCAGGCATTCCCCAGATCCGCAGCCTTTCCTGCGACATTGCGACACAGGCAAGGGATGCGGCGTTTTTATGCAGGGCGGGATATAAAATCGAACGGCTTTTTTTGCTCGATTTTTATCCGCAAACCTGTCACATCGAAAGCCTTGCGTGGTTTACTAAATAGCTATGAAAAAGATATTTTCACTTCTTTCTTCTATTATAATCTCCCTGCTGCCGGTGGCGGCGCTCGCTGCTGCTCCTGCAGAACATAACTACCCTTTCTTGGATTTGGGGGAAACACAGCCAATTTCCCAGACCGTTCTGATGGGCAACGTGCTTTCAGAGCCGCTCCACACGGCAGACGGCTATATTGCGCCGGTGGAAGGCAGGCTGCTGCTCACCTTTGACAACGAGGGCAAGGTGGCGTGGCAGCACAAGATGTCCACAAAGGCGGGAAGCCTCTCCCTCGGCAAGGGCGGCATGATATTCTGCCTGAGCCGCAGCACTGTGCTCAGCATGGTGAATTCGAGCGGAATGGAACTGTGGAAGGCAAACCTCGGCTTCAAGGCAGTTGAAAAGCCCCTGACGGGACGCGACGGGCGCATATTTGTGCGGGGTGAAAACGAGGTTGCCTGCTACGGACTGCAGGGAGTGCGCCGCTGGAAAGAGCTTGTGCCCGGTCAGAACGCGGACATTCCGCTCACGGAACTGAACGACGGGCGTCTCATCGTCTTCCTGTCCAAGACAGAAAACGGGAAAAGCACGGCATACACTATCAGCCCCTTCGGCGAGCTTGAAGAGGAAATCGTATTCGGCGGCATAGTGGCATCAGCGGTGCCCTGCGATGACGGCGTGCTTCTCTCCTTTACGGACGGCAGCATTGGGCTTTGCTCTGTGCAGACTGGCAAAACAGTCTCCACCTGGATTATTCCCAAGGCACAGAGCGGCTTCAATACCTCTGCGGAAATCATCCCGAACGCATTCCACAGCGACACGGCTGCCTTCATCTCTGGCTCCCGCATCGCCTTTGTGAACACCGCCACAGGGGAAATGCTCAATAGCTTTCCCTGTTCAGTGAACACCGCGATGATAGCGTTCAAGAGCATGACCTCGCAGGGGCTGGTCCTCTCGGACAAGACGACTGCCGAATGTTACGGGCTTGACGGCAACATCGTCTGGAAAGCACTGCTGCCCAAAACGCCGGAGTGGAACTACCTCTTCATCACGGAAGCGGGCTACCTCGTCTTCTGCCGCAGCGACTGGGTGGTGGCATCCTACCGCGTCATGCAGAACATAACGAAGACGCTCCCTGTCATCAGCGAGAAGTCTCCCACGCCGTATTCCTCCCTCTATACGAAAACCGCGACGCCTTCCACACCGCTTATGGGAGATTCCATCGATGCCCAGATGCGGCTTGACATGGCAAAGGCATGGAAAAAGGGGGACTTCGGCAAGGCAGAGCGGGAATGGCTTTCCCTGCTGAGCGCAGACCTTGCCGCTTTGCAGAATATGTGGAACACGGAGGCAAGCACCCGGTATATGGCTGAAAGCTCCTATTTCAGGAACAATGAAGCTTACACGCAGCAGATTCTCGACCTTGCCGCCCACAGCGGGCTGAGTGCATTCCAGAATACCTTTGCCACCCTGCTCCGCCAGACGGAGGATCCCAGCATGCAGCTCCGCCTGGTGCGCAGTATCGGCAGCACGGCTTATGATGCAGACGGCAAGATGCTTGCCGCCCTTGAGTACATCATACACCACGTTGATCCTGCCTCTAGCGAGCGAGTCCTCATGGCTGTCTGCGATTCCACCTACAATATCTGCCGCTACATGGGGCGCCCCGCTTTCTATGCGAAAGGCAGGGAAATACTCTCATACCTGCTCTATCCGCAGTTCAACAAGCGGGTCCACAGCTATGCATCTGAGACGCTTGACAAAATCATGAAGTTAAAGATGTAAAATAGCGATAAATTATCTATAAAAGAGATAAACACACTTCTTTTTTTTGTTAAAACACACTATAATGAATGATAATTTAGGAGATGCCCTCAAATCCAAAGTCCAAAGGCTTTGCTTTTGAGAGCCATCCATAATCATGGAGGATTTATGAAAATCAGCAAGATTGTCACCATTGCGCTCACTCTCGCCTTTACAGCCGTCGGCTTTGCATCTGCACTCGGAGTGAACGAAGAGGAAATACGGGTGACGGGTGACGTTGGTACAATACAATTTCAAAACTATACTGGCCCCCATACCGTCATTGAATCGGCAAACGCCATCACCAACATAGGACGGGGGCTCGGCAACCAGGTTTCCGGCAGTGTCAATACGAGCGGCTCATTTGGCTTGAACGGCAAATATTCGATTATCCATGCCATTGACCCGAATGAAACGGGAAAATTCGACGCAGACATACTCATTCTCAACCCGAACGCAGGCGTAGACCACATCAGGAACCTGCGCCGCATCATCGCGGGCTACCTCTCTGCCGCTTACGGCTACAATGACAGGGACGCAACGACGATTGCGACCTTCGTCACGGTATACAATGCCGTCTACCGCAAGAATATGACCGTGTTCCGTGCCCGCTACAAGGATGTGGTGACCCGCAACCTGACGGCGGAAAAGTGCGGTCTGAGCACGGTCTGGAACGAGTGGCCGGGCAACACGCAGATTGTCATTCCGCTTTACGACGTGAACGGCGGGCTTTCCACCGTTGACACGGGAGTCATCAGCGACAGGAACGTCATCGACTCCATGCGGGAGGATGACGACAAGAACATAGACCCGCGCAAAGAGATGGTAGACATCATGGAGCGCGAGGCTGACGAGGCAAACAAAAAGGCACAGGAAGCCAGGGACAAGGCTGACGAAGAAAAGGAAAAGCTCGAAGACCAGCAGCAAAAGCAGCAGCAGGCTGAGCAGGAAGCCGACAAAGCCAAGGACGATGCCGACAAGGCAAAGCAGGACGCTGACAAGGCAAAAGATGATGCCGACAAGGCAAAGCAGGATGCCGCCGCCGCCGAGGAAGAAGCCCGCCGCA